>NZ_JBFAET010000142.1:0-23141 GCF_040642095.1 Streptomyces sp. NPDC020362 | reverse complement strand
CACCGGGCGGCCGCTGACCTCGCCGAAGGCGGCGACGAGCTGCAGCACCGAGGTGCCGGTGCCGGTGCCGAGGTTGAACACCCGCAGGCCGGTGCGGTCGTCCAGGTGCCCGACGGCCACGCGGTGTCCCTCGGCCACGTCCATGACGTGGATGTAGTCCCGCACTCCGCTGCCGTCGGGCGTGGGGTAGTCGTCGCCGAACACGCTCAGCCGCTCGCGGCGGCCGACGGCGACCTGGGCGACGTACGGCATGAGGTTGTCGGGGACACCGCGCGGGTCCTCGCCGAGCAGGCCGCTCGGGTGCGCCCCGACCGGGTTGAAGTAGCGCAGGGCAAGCACCTTCATCTCCGGGAGGTGGTCGCACACGTCCTCCAGGATCCGCTCGCACATCAGCTTGGTGCGGGCGTACGGGTTCGTGGGCGCCACCGGGCTCTGCTCGGTCAGCGGCACCGTGTCGGCGTCGCCGTAGACGGAGCAGGACGAGGAGAACACCAGGCGGTGGACCCGGTGCTCGTGCATGACCGACAGCAGGGTGCAGGTGCCGCCGACGTTCGTGTCGTAGTACTCGACCGGCCGCGCCACCGACTCCCCGACCGCCTTGTGCGCCGCGAAGTGGATGACCGCGTCCACCGGATGGGAGGCGAACACCTCGGACAGCGCCCTTCGGTCGCGCACGTCGGCCCGGTAGGCGGCGGCCGGCGGCCGGCCGGCGGTCTTGGCGATGCGGTCCAGCGCCTCGGGAGAGCTGTTGACGTGGTTGTCCACGACGACGACTTCGTAGCCGTGCTCGAGCAGTTCGACGCAGGTGTGGCTGCCGATGAAGCCTGCGCCGCCGGTCACCAGGACCGTTTCGGGCATGGGGATACCTCGTTCCGTCAGCAAGGGCGAGCCTCAGCCCGCGATGAATCCGCTTACGTAGGTGGGGAACAGCAGCAGCGACCAGGCCAGCGGAGGAGCGCGGCGAGCCCGGTGGCCAGCGGCAGGGCGGCGGTGCGCAGGGCCCGGTGGACGCCGCCGCCCGCCGACCGGGCGGTCTCGCGGATGTGCAGGGCACCCACCGCGAGCGTCACCAGCGCGTAGGACACGGACCCCAGGAGGCAGAGGAACACGTAGCCGACCGCGGGCCCGGTCAGCTCCCCGACGACGGCCGCGCCGGACAGGACGACCGTGATCAGGAGGTAGGGGGCCATCAGGCGCAGCGGTAGCGGCTCCATGCCGTCACGGGTCTTGGGCGTGACCTTGAAGACGACCTTCTTCGGCCGCAGGCGCTGCACGAGTGCGGCCGTGACGCCCCAGGCCACGTACGGCCAGCGCGTCAGTCCGAACAGCCACCCCTCCCGGCTGAGCAGCGGCGCGTCGACGGGCCGCAGCAGTCCGCGTCTGCGCAGCAGCAGCGTGAGCAGGACCAGGAAGAACGACATGGACCAGAAGTGCAGCAGGAACGCCGGATAGTCGACGTTGATCCAGGGGATGCCCGTGACCGCAGCGATCGGGGGCAGCAGCAGTCCGCCGGTCGTGGTCAGTGCCAGCATCGGGTAGTACGAGAGGGCGAAGGCGAAGCGCACTCTCAGCCGGCCGGGCATCCTGCGCAGATGCCGTGGGAGCATGCCGAGCAGCATCGCCACCAGGCTCCGGGACCACTGGAACTCCTGCGCCACCATCGCGGCGAAGGTGAGCGGGCCGTCGCCGTGCGCCTCCGCGTCGATGGCGAACGCGCCGTGCCAGCCCGCCGAGTTCAGCAGGAAGGTGGTCGAGAAGTCCTCGGCCAGCTCGGGTCCGAGCCCGCCGATGTAGCTGAGGGCACCGGTCCGCACGGCGTAGTGGGAGCCGATGCACAGCGGGGCCAGGCCGTCGGAGTGGCCGAGCTGCATCGGCCCGTGGAAGGCGCCCTCGCGGTGCGGCCGGCCGCGGGCCGACCACGACGTGCGGGCGTTGGCGTCGCACACGCTGGGCGCCGCGACGTAGCCGACCGCCGGATCGGCGAACGGCCGCACCGTTTCCCGCAGATAGCCGGGCCGGGGCACATGGTCGACATCGGGCTGGGCCACCACGTCGTAGTCGCGGTATCCCCAGTGGTCGTAGAAGTGCGCGAGGTTGCCCTCCTTGCACCGGGTGCGGCGGGGCCAGGCGTCGCGGTGGTAGGCGGCGGCATCTCGCCGGCAGGACACGTGCACGCCGCGGGCCGCGCACCACTCCAGGATCTCCCGGCCGGGGTCCTCGTCGCACAGCCACACGTCGTACGGGTACGGGAAGTCCTGGCGCAGCATCGCGCCCAGGGTGGCGCGCGCCCCCTCCGGCGGCTCGGAGGGGGCCCGGGTCACCACGAACGCCGTGCGCAGCCGGGGCACGCCGACGGCAGGGTCGAAGGTGCGCAGGCGCAGCACCACGACGACGAAGTACATCGGCAGCAGCGACAGGTACAGCAGCAGCGCGCTGTTGACGGCGAAGCCCGTCCATCCGGCCCGGTGCTCCGGACGCGCCCACCACGCCCAGAACCACACGAGGGCGGCGAGCCGGCCCACCGCGAGCAGCGCCACCACGGCCCGGTCCGCCGGGCGCAGCCGGGGGATCCAGGCACCGGGCGCCGGTGCGAGCGATCTGCGCGCACGGCCGAAGACGGGTCCGTCGGCCGGGGCGTCGACGACATTGCCCGAGGACAGGACCCGCAGGTGGGTCCTGAGCGCCGCGTCGGCTTCAGCGTCGGGCGGTGCAGGCGTGTCGGGGGCCACGTCTGCCGGGCGGCGCAGATCCGTCCGGGTCACGAGGCCACGGGGGTCGCACCGGGCAGGCGGGGCCGCGCGGTGACCACGGCGTCCTGCTGCCCGCCCCGGATGGCCGCGAGCGCGGCGGCGACATCGCCGGGCCGGCCTGCGAACCAGCGCACCGTGCGGTGCAGTCCGTCCTCGATGTCCACCTCGGGAACCCAGCCGAGGCGCTCCCGGGCCCGGGCGATCACCGGCCGCCGCCGGGTGGGGTCGTCGGCCGGCAGCGGATGGAACTCGACCTCGGCCCTCGATCCGGTCAGGCCGAGCACGAGGCCGGCCAGCTGAAGCACCGTCAGCTCGACGGGATTTCCGAGATTCACCGGCCCTGGTTCGTCACGGTCCAGCATGGCGATGATTTCGCGCACCAGATCGTCGACATAGCAGAAACTGCGGGTCTGTTGTCCGTCGCCGTAAACGGTCAGGGGCTCACCGGCGAGGGCCTGGACCACAAAACTGGAAACGACCCGCCCGTCGTGCGGACGCATACGCGGACCATAGGTGTTGAAGATCCGTACGATTCCGGTATTCGTTCCGCTATGCGTCCGGTGGGCCTGTGTCAGTGCCTCGGCGAACCTCTTCGCCTCGTCGTAGACGCTGCGCGGGCCGATCGGATTCACATGTCCCCAGTACGTCTCGTCCTGAGGATGCACCTGGGGGTCTCCGTACACCTCGCTCGTGGAGGCGAGCACGAAGCGCGCGTCGTGCCGGGTGGCGAGCCGGAGCGCGTTCTCCGTGCCACGGCTGCCCACGGCGAGCGTCTCCAGCGGACGCCCCAGGTAGTCGGGGGGCGATGCGGGGCTGGCCAGATGGGCCACCGCGTCCACCGCGCCCCGCACGTCGGCCGACCGACTGACGTCCCCGCGGACCAGTTCGAAAGCCGGATTCCCGAGAAAGGCGGCGATGTTCGCGGGATCACCGGTGGAGAAGTCGTCCAGACACACGACCTCGTCACCGCGCCGAAGGAGGGCCTCGCAAAGGTGCGAGCCGAGAAATCCGCCGCCACCTGTCACGGCCACACGCATGAATTCTCCTGGATTCACCGAAGGATTCCGTCGCTCCGCCCGGCACCGGGCGGGGACGGCCGTTTGCCAGGACAGGAGACGGCCTTCGCCGAGGCCGTGAATTCACCTTATGTGCGTAAGAAGAACCTTCCGGAGAATGACAAGTCGGGCTGCGCCGATCAGCCGGTAGTGCGCGGCGGGGAAAACGTGCGGTGCGGTCCCGCCACCTCCGGGATGCGCCGGGTGCGGGCGCTTCCCCGGGGTTTCATCCCTGGGTATGACGGCACCCGCGTGTCGGCCCGGTCCGGGGCACCGGTCCGGGCGGCACACGGGTGCCGTCTCCGTCAGATCGCGGACGTGGCCCTGCTGCCCGCGAGCACCTCCGGCCGGAGCAGGTCCGTCAGCCGTTCGGCGGGCAGCAGGCCCTTCTCCAGGACCAGTTCGGCCACGCCGCGGCCGGTGACGAGGGCCTCCTTGGCGATGTCGGTGGCGGCCGTGTACCCGATGTGCGGGTTGAGGGCGGTGACCAGACCGATGGAGTTCTCGACGGTGGCGCGCAGCCGCTCGGTGTTGGCGGTGATGCCGCCCACGCACCGCTCGGCGAGGGTGAGGCAGGCGCTCTGCAGGTGCGTGATGCTCTCCGACAGGGAGTGCAGGATGATCGGCTCGAAGGCGTTGAGCTGGAGCTGTCCGGCTTCGGCGGCCATGGTGATGGCGACGTCGTTGCCGATCACCTCGAAGGCGACCTGGTTGACGACCTCGGGGATCACGGGGTTGACCTTGCCCGGCATGATCGACGAACCGGCCTGCACCGGCGGCAGGTTGATCTCGCCGAGGCCGGCACGCGGCCCGGAGGAGAGCAGCCGCAGGTCGTTGCAGCTCTTGGAGAGCTTGACGGCGATCCGCTTGAGCACGCCGGACATCTGGACGAAGGCACCGCAGTCCTGGGTGGCCTCGACGAGGTTGGCCGCGGTGACGAGGGGCAGTCCGGTGATGGCGGCGAGGTGCCGGCGGGCGGCCTCGGCGTACCCGGCCGGGGCGTTGAGGCCTGTGCCGATGGCCGTGGCGCCCAGGTTGATCTCGTGGACCAGCTCGACCGCCTCGGCGAGGCGGCTGCGGTCCTCGTCCAGCATCACGGCGAACGCCGAGAACTCCTGGCCGAGGGTCATGGGCACCGCGTCCTGGAGCTGGGTGCGGCCCATCTTCAGCACGTCGCGGAACTCGACGGCCTTGCGGGCGAAGGCGTCCTGGAGGACGGCCATCGCCTTGAGCAGGCCGCGCACCGCGAACACCGTCGCGATCTTGACGGCGGTCGGGTAGACGTCGTTGGTGGACTGGCCGAGGTTGACGTCCTCGTTGGGGTGCAGGTGTGCGTACTGCCCCTTGGCGTGCCCGAGCAGCTCCAGCGCGCGGTTGGCCACGACCTCGTTGGCGTTCATGTTGGTGGACGTGCCCGCGCCGCCCTGGATGACGTCCACGACGAACTGGTCGTGCAGCTTGCCGGCGCGTATCTCCCGGCAGGCGGTGACGATCGCGTCGGCCTTCTCGGGCGCCAGCAGGCCGAGTTCCGCATTGGCGAGGGCGGCGGCCTCCTTGACTGCGGCCAGGGCGTCGATCAGGTGCGGGTAGGCGGAGATGGGGGTGCCGGTGATGGGGAAGTTCTCCGTCGCGCGCAGGGTGTGGACGCCCCAGTACGCGTCGGCGGGCACGTCACGGTCGCCGAGCAGGTCGTGTTCGCTTCGGGTGGGCGCGGTCATGAGAGTACGGGTCCTAGATTCTGTGGGGTGAGGGGAGGCGCCCCCGAAGGGGCGCGGGGCGTTGTCGACGTGCCGGGGGCCGCCGCGTCGGCGCGGCCAGCCGCGACGGGCGCAGTTCCGGAACGGCCCGACCGGCAAAGTGCTACGCGCAGGTGGTGAACGGAACCGGGTCCAGCGCACGCACCGGACGCACACGGCCCACCGGTTCCCCGCCGCCGAGCAGCGGCTCGCCCGCGAACTCCGTGAGCAGTTCGGGGTCGACGCCCGCCCGCGCGAGCGCGGCCGCGGCGACCGGAACACGCGCCCGGTTCGCGCCGTCGGCGATCTTGACTGCGATGGCGCGGCCGTCGGGCAGCGCGGCCACCTCGACGCCCTCGAAGCCGTCCTTGGCGAGCAGCCCCGGTACGGCACGCATCAGCGCGGACACGTCGCGCCCCGAGCCGGAGGCCATCTCGGCGTGCTCGCGCATGGCGTCGGCCACCCGGGCCTCGGGCGTGCCCGGCGCGGCCGTGGTGATGCGGGCGGCGGCACGGGCGAGGCCGTGCAGGGAGATGGAGAACAGCGGCGCGCCGCAGCCGTCGACGGTCACCCGGGCGATCCGCTGCCCTGTCAGGTCTTCGACGATCTCGGCGACGGCCTGCTGGAGGGGGTGCGCCGGGTCGAGGTAGTCGGCCAGGGACCAGTTGTTGAGCCGGGCGGTCCACAGCATCGCCGCATGCTTGCCCGAGCAGTTCTGGGCGAGGCGGGAGGGGAGCCGCCCCTCGCGGACCCAGGCGTCCCGCACGACGGGGTCGTAGGGCATGTCGGGGACGTTACGCAGGTCGTCCTCGCCGAGCCCGGCCAGTTCGAGGATCCGCCGGGTGCCGGCGAGGTGGCGCTCCTCGCCGGAGTGGCTCGCGGCGGCCAGCGAGAGCAGCTCGCCGTCGAGCGGCAGCCCGGCCCGCAGCATGGCCACGGCCTGGACGGGCTTGAGGGCAGAGCGCGGGTAGAACGCGGCCTCGATGTCGCCGAGCTGGAACTGGACCTGGCCGTCGGCGCCGAGGACGACGACGGAACCGTAGTGGATGCCCTCGACGACCCCGCCGCGGATGAGGTGGGCGACGGGGGCGTGCAGGGGTTCGCGGACGACGGGTGCGGCCGCGGGAGAACTGCTGTACATCACTGCCTGCGGGTCGGGGAGCGCTGCGCGGGTCACGCGTCGGCTCCGGTGGTGGACGAGCGCGCTATTCGGCCGCGGATGGCGTACCAGCCCGCGACCAGCGCACCGACGATCAGGGGCAGGCACAGCACGGTGGTGCGTCCGGCGCCGCCGTCGGCGTACATGAGGACCAGGACGGAGGCGAGGAACGCCAGCGTCACGACTTCGGTCCAGGGGGAGCCCGGCAGCCGGTAGGAGGGCCGGGCCAGTTCGCCCTTCTGGGTCTTCTGCCAGAAGAGCAGGTGACAGATCATGATCATGCCCCAGGTGGCGAGGATGCCGATCGCCGCGAAGTTCAGGACGATCTCGAAGGCGTCCGCCGGGACGACGTAGTTCAGGCCGACACCGAGGACACACATACCGCTGGTGAGCAGGATTCCGCCGTACGGGACCTGGCTGCGGCTCATCTTCGCGGTGAACTTCGGGGCCGAGCCGCTCACCGCCATGGAGCGCAGGATGCGGCCGGTGGAGTACAGGCCGGAGTTGAGCGAGGACATGGCCGCGGTGAGCACGACGAGGTTCATCACGTCGCCGGCCGCGGGGACGCCGATGTGGGACAGGACGGTCACGAAGGGGCTCTCGCCGGCCTTGTAGACGTTCCAGGGCAGGAGCATCGAGAGCAGGACGACCGAGCCGACGTAGAACAGGCCCACGCGCCACATGATCGAGTTGATCGCCTTCGGCATGATCTTCTCGGGGTTCTCGGTCTCCCCCGCCGCGACGCCGACCAGCTCGACGGAGGCGTAGGCGAAGACGACGCCCTGGATGATCAGCAGCATGGGCAGCAGGCCGTTCGGGAAGACGCCGCCGTTGTCGGTGATCAGGGACGGGCCCGGGTGGTGGCCGTCGACCGGGTGCTGGGTGGCCAGCAGGTAGATGCCGATGCACATGAAGATCACCAGCGCGCTGACCTTGACGATCGCGAACCAGAACTCCAGTTCGCCGAAGATCTTCACCGAGATCAGGTTCACGGTGAGGACCACGCCCAGGGCTATCAGCGCGATGACCCACTGGGGGATGTCGGAGAACATGCCCCAGTAGTGGGTGTAGGTGGCCACGGCCGTGATGTCGGCGATGCCGGTGGTCGCCCAGTTCAGGAAGTACATCCAGCCCGCGGTGTAGGCGCCCTTCTCGCCGAGGAACTCCCGGGCGTAGGACACGAAGGCGCCGGAGGAGGGGCGGTAGAGGACGAGTTCGCCGAGGGCGCGCACGACGAGGAAGGCGAAGACGCCGCAGACGGCGTACGCCACGAACAGGGAAGGTCCGGCGTCGGCGAGCCTGCCGCCCGCGCCCAGGAAGAGGCCGGTGCCGATGGCACCGCCGATGGCGATCATGTTGACGTGCCGGTGCTTCAGCGACTTGCTGTACCCGGCGTCTCCGGCGTCGACATGGCCGGACGAGGGGCGCGTCTCGTCTTTGAGGTGCTGCTCGCTCACGCCTCGGGTCCGCCTTCCGTGGGGAGGTCCGTGCGCGCGGGGCGCACGATGTCGGTGAGGGTCGTCTCGACGCGGTCGAGGTGATGGCTCATGGCCTCGACTGCGTCGTGCTCGGAACCGTCGACCAGCGCTTCGACGATGGCGCGGTGCTCCCGGTTGGACTGCTCACGGCGCCCGCCCAGCTCGTTGAGGAAGGCCGACTGACGCGCCAGTGCGTCGCGGATCTCCTCGATGACCCGGCGGAAGACCGGGTTCTGGGCGGCCTCGGCCACGGCGAGGTGGAAGAGGGTGTCCATCGCGACCCACGCGGTGGTGTCCGTCTCCTTTTCCATGCGGTCCAGGAGGTGGGCCAGGTGGTCCAGGTTCTCCGGGGTGCGGCGCACGGCCGCGTAGCCGGCCACCGGGATCTCGATGTGACGACGCACTTCGAGCAGGTCGCTGGCCGCGTAGTCGCCGAAGGTGGGGTCCTCGACGGCGCTGGCCACGACGAAGGTGCCCTTTCCGGTCCGGGAGACCGTCAGGCCCATCGTCTGCAGCGCGCGCAGCGCCTCGCGGAGCACGGGCCGGGACACCTCGAGGGTGCGGCACAGCTCGGCCTCGGAGGGGAGCTTGTCGCCTATGGCGTACTCGCCGCGTTCGATGGCGCCGCGGAGGTGGCCGAGGACCGCTTCCATGGCGCTGACGCGCCGCGGTGCGAGACCACCTGTCTGGCTGTCTGACAGGTTCACGGAGCGATCCTGCGGGTTGCATCAGGGAACTGTCAAGGGCATCGCGTAAGGAAACATTCACGGGGTGCGGCGCCTGAATGCAGGCATCCGCACCCCGTGGGTGAGCAGAGGCTTCGCTCAGCCGTTGAGCGTGCCCGTGGCGAGCAGGCCGATCAGGCCCACGCCGATGACAATGCGGTAGATCACGAACGCGTTGAAGGAGTGCTTGGCGACGAACTTCAGCAGCCAGGCGATGGAGGCGTAGGCGACCACGAAGGACACGATGGTGCCGACGGCCAGCGGGGCGGCGCCGACGCCCGCGCCGAGGGCGTCCTTCAGCTCGTAGATACCCGCGCCGGTCAGGGCCGGGATGCCGAGGAAGAAGGACAGGCGGGTGGCGGCGACACGGTCCAGGTCCAGGATCAGGGCCGTGGACATGGTGGCGCCGGAGCGGGAGAAGCCGGGGAAGAGCAGCGCGAGGATCTGCGAGCAGCCGACCAGCATCGCGTCCTTGAACGAGGTGTCGTCCTCACCGCGCTTGTGCCGGCCCATCTGGTCCGCCGCCCACATCACGCCCGAGCCCACGATCAGGGAGCCGGCGACCACCCAGAGCGAGGCGAGCGGGCCGTCGATCAGCGGCTTGGCGGCCAGGCCCACCACGACGATCGGAATCGTCGCGTAGATCACCCACCAGGCGAACTTGTAGTCGTGGTGGTAGCGCTCCTCACGATTGGTCACACCGCGGAACCAGGCGGAGACGATCCGCTTGATGTCCTTGAAGAAGTACACGAGCACGGCGGCGATCGCGCCGACCTGGATGACGGCGGAGAACCCGACGACGGACTTGTCGTCGACGGGGATGTTCATGAGCCCCTCGGCGATCTTGAGGTGGCCGGTGGAGGACACGGGGAGGAACTCGGTCACCCCCTCGACCACTCCGAGGACGACCGCTTGACCGACGGTGATGGCGCTCATGGGATCCAGTTCTGAGGAAAGTTGGTCGACAGTGCTGTAGACAGTACTTGCTGCGGGCGGCCGTGCGCCACGCCCCTAGGCCCAGAGGACTCCGGCCAGGGACACCCCGGCGAAGGCCGCTGCCAGCCCCGCCGCCAGGCTCGCGACGACGTTGGCGGCAGCGTAGAGCCCGGAGCCGGCCTGGGTCAGCCGCAGGGTCTCGTAGGAGAAGGTCGAGTACGTCGTCAGGGCGCCGCACAGCCCGGTGCCCAGCAGCAACTGCAGGTGCGGGCCCGCGGCTCCGGCCGAGACGGCACCGGTCAGCAGGCCCAGAATCAGACAGCCCGTGACATTCACCACGAACGTGCCCCAGGGAAAGACGGAGTCGTGGCGAGCCTGGACGGCCCGGTCGGTGAGATAGCGCAGGGGTGCCCCTACCACGGCCCCTGCGACGACCAACAACCAGTTCACAACGACTTCTTACCCTTCGGGTCCGCTTCGTCCGGGCCTGGTGCACGGCCCACGTACCGCACGACCTCGCACTCGTCCAGGGTCACGAGGCCTTCCCCGACGAGTTCGTTCAGCTGCGGCAGGAACGCCCGGATCCGCTCCTCGGTGTCCACGACGACGATCGCCACCGGCAGGTCCTCGCTCAGGGACAGCAGCCGTGCGGTGTGGACGCGGGAGGAGGCGCCGAAGCCCTCGATGCCGTGGAAGACACTGGCCCCGGCGAGGCCGGCGGCGTGCGCCCGGTGCACGATCTCGGTGTACAGGGGCTTGTGGTGCCAGGTGTCGTCCTCGCCGATGTAGACGGTCAGCCGCAGGGCCCGGCCGGTGAGTGCCGTCATCGCTGCCTCCGGGTGAACACCAGGCGGGCGGCGGCCGAGGCCAGCCACACCGCCGCGAGGGCCGCGACGAGGGTCGCGGCGAGGTAGGCCAGCCCGGTGCGGGGATGGCCGGCGCCGACCAGATTGCGGATGTCGACGGCGTAGGTGGAGAACGTGGTGAAGCCGCCGAGCACGCCGGTGCCGAAGAAGGGGCGGACAAGGCGGTGGGCGGCCCACACCTCGGTGATCAGCACCATGAACACGCCGATCACGGCGCAGCCGACGACGTTGATCAAGAAGGTCGCCCAGGGAAAGCCGCCCGCCGGGGTGGGCCATGCCAGGGCGAGCGCGTAGCGGGCCGTCGCGCCCAGGGCGCCGCCCACGGCGACCACCGCGACGACGGGGGTCTGGGTGCGCCACTCCGGCCGCCGTGGTGGTTCGGGGCGGACTCGGATGCTCTCGGCTTCCGGGGCTGTCATGCTCGTACGTCTCCTGTTCGGGCTGCCCCGATGGGTGATCACGGCCGGGCACCAGGGTACCGCCCGGTCGTCCGCCGGGGTCCGCGCGCTGTCGCGACGCCCGGCCGACGGGGAGGCGACGCGGTCCGCAGGTCGGGCGCGCGGGCCGGTGCGGCGGCGGCAGCGCGCGGGGGGACCTGCGAGCGGCCGCTCACCCGCCCTTCCCGAACAGCCGCTCACCAGCCCTTCTCGAACATGCGGGCCACCTCGGCGATGCGGATCTCGTCGCGCCGGTAGCGGGTGCGGCAGCGGATCCGGCGGGCCTGCAGCAGGCCGAGGCGGCTGAGGAAGTCGAGGTGGGCCGCGGCCGTCCGGCGGGAGACGCCCAGCTTGGCGGCCACCGCACGCGCGGTGACGCCCCTCTCGGCAAGGTCGCCGTGGCGCCCTGCCGGGAAGTGGGACGCCGGGTCCTTGAGCCAGTCCAGGATGGTCTGCCGCATGCGGCCCGAGGGAGTCCTCATCATCCGTCCCGCCTCCGTCCCCGGCCTCCTCGTCGGTGTTCCCACTCTTGCGCAGCCGGCGCCGTCCCGTACCGGACTCCATGGGGCTTGTCCGGTACCTGACGCCCGCTGCGGCCGGACCCGCACGCCTGACGGCGAAAGGCCCGGCAGTCCCCATACGGCCGGCCCCCTCAGAGGCGGCTCAGCGGTGGCCGAACCACGCCATGGAGGAGAGCGCCCTGTCGTCGTAGCCGAACAGGGCCTGGTTCTTCCAGCCGTTGCCCGAGGAGGCGTGGGCCGGATCCCAGCCATTGCCGGCGACGGCGGTCCAGGTCGCCTCCCAGTAGAAGACGCCGAGGCCGCGGCCGTGCGGGACGGCTTCCACGATGCTCGCCACGTCGTTCATCCATCTGGTCTGCCCGGCCACGGTCGCGGGGTAGCCGGAGACCAGCTCGCCGGTGGTGTCGATCTGGTTGGTGAGCGAGTCGTCGCTGTCCAGCCGGAAGGGGCAGGCCGTCTCGGCGACGAACACCGGCTCGCCGTAGCGGGCGGCAGCGTCGTCCAGGGTGATCTGGAAGCCGGAGAGCGAGCCGTGCCAGTAGCCGTAGTACGACAGGCCGATCGCGTCGAACCTGATGCCGTGGGCCACCGCGTTGCCGAACCACCACTCGGTGCCGGACCTGTCCCCGCCCTTGGCCAGGTGCAGCGCGACGACCGTCGACGAGTTGACCGCCTTGATTGCGTCGTAACCGGCGTTGATCAACCCGGCGGGCTGTGTCCAGTTGCCGGTGGATCCCTCGGACCACAGCATGCCCCCGTCGATCTCATTGCCCACCTGGACCATGTCGGCGGTGGTGCCTTGAGCCTTCAACGCGTTCAGCACGTCGTGCGTGTGGTTGTACACGTCCGTCTTCAGCCGGCTGTACGAGTGGCCTGCCCAGGCGGCCGGCTTGGTCTGGGCACCCGGGTCGGCCCAGGTGTCCGAGTAGTGGAAGTCGACCAGCAGCTTCATGCCGGCCGCCTTGATGCGCTTGGCCAGGGCCAGGACGTGCGCCTTGTCGTTGGAGCCGTCGGCCGGGTTCACCCAGACCTTCAGGCGCGCGTAGTTCATGCCGGCGTTCTTCAGGATGGTGAGGGCGTTGCCGGCGGTGCCGGAACTCGTCCGGTAGACACCGCCCTTGGCCTCGCTCTTGGCGAGGGAGGAGATGTCGGCGCCATGGATGGATGTACCAGTCGTGCCGGACGTGAGGGTCAGGTCGTCAACATTGATCCAGTTGCCGGCGTTCGCATCACTGTTGATGCTGATGGTGCACTGGTTGTCGGTCACCTTGACCGGGTTGACGATACGGATCCACCCGCTGGAGGAGACCGGCAGATTCGTGCGCTGCTCCGCGCTCCCGCAGTTCTTCAGTGCGAGGTGGGCCGCGTGCTGTCCGCCGCCGGAGCGGACCCACGCGGTCAGCGTGTAATCGCCGTTGGCCAGCCCCGACAGGTGCTGGTAGGTCTCCACCTTGTAGGCGGACGACGCGTAGTGGGTGAGGCGGTATCTGCCGCCGTGGCCACCGACCTCGGTGTACGAGGCGCCGGTGTCGCCGTGCTCGGACCAGCCGGTGGGCGATGCCGCACCGGAACCGTCGGACTCGAAGCCGCCGTTGGCCAGTGCTCGTGGCCCGGGCACTCTGGGCGGGCAGGGCGGTGAGGGCGAGCCCGGCCGCGAGCGGCAGCAGCAGGACCCTGATGATGCGTCCGGGATGGAACTTCATCGTCCGTCGTCCCTCCGACATGACTGGGGTGGGGGTGTCCTCGGATGGAGACCCGGAGGAGAGGTCCTTCCGCCCGCGGCTCGCGCAGCTCGCACGGGCGGGGGGGGAGCCGGCTCCGCCGTCGAGTCGTACGACCCGAGCGGATGTCCAACATCGCGGTCCGGGGCGGCACGGGCTTCAACATGATCGTCATCTACACCTCGCTCAGGGCCGTCCCGGCCGAGGTGTACGAGGCGGCGAAGCCGGACGGCGCCACCCCGCTGCAGAGCGCGCTGAGGATCAGGATCCCGATGGTGGCGACCTCGCTGGTGCTGACCTTCTTCTTCTCGATCATCGCGAAGCTCCAGGTGTTCAACGAGCCGACCACGCTCAAGCCGCTCACCAACTTCGTCGACGCGAGCTGGAGTCCGCTGACGAAGGTGTACCAGGACGCCTTCCACCGGGGCGACATCGACTCGGCCGCCGCCGAGGCGACCCTGATCGCGCCGGCCACCCCGGTGCTGTCCTTCGGGCTCCTGCGGGCCGCGAACCGCCGCAACAAGCAGGAGGAAGCCCGATGAGTTCGCTCGCCGTCCGCAAGGCCGCTCCGGCCGCGGGCACCACTTCGGGTACGGCCCAGGGCCCGCCGCTGCACCGCCGCATCGCCCTGGTGCCGACCGTCCCGCTGCTGATCGGCGCGGCCCACACGCTGCTGCCGGTGGCCCGGGTGGTGATCGCCTCCACCAAATCCGGGCACGAACTGTTCTCCACCTTCGCCTTCCTGCCCGGCACCGGTTTCACCGGCGACACCAGGGTCCTCGACGCCTACCGCGGCGGCATCCACTGGACGTGGATGGGCAACCCCGCGCTGTACTCCGGTCTCGGTGCCCTGCTGTCGACCGCCGTCTCGCGTTCAGCGGCCACGCGCTCGCGACCTACCGCTTCCGCGGCCGCGAGACGATGTTCAACGTCCTGGAGGTGCTCGCCGAGGAGGGCGTCGAGGCGGACGAGCGCCTGATCGTCTCCCGCGACTACGGCCGGTCCGGCGGTGAGGCGGGCGCGGGAGCGGCTGCTCGCCCGGGACCCGGACATGGACGCCGTGTTCGTCGCCTCCGACCTGATGGCGAAGGGGGTGCTGGCGGCGCTGCACCGGGCGGACAGGCGGGTGCCGGACGACATCGCCGTCGGCGGCTTCGACGACTCCCCGCGGCTACCGCCGCCACCCCGGCGCTGACCACCATCCGTCAGCCGTGGGACCGGATCAGCGCCGAGATGGTGCGGGTGCTGCTCGCGCAGATCGGCGGCGAGGACCCGGCCACGGTGATACTGCCGACCGGGCTGGTGCGCCGCACTTCCGCGCAAGCCAGGCGCTCCACGGGGTGCCGGGAAAGGCCGTCAGGCGTCTGCCGCGTCATGGTGGCTGGTCGCGCCGTTCCCCGCGCCCCGCCGGGGCGCGACGAGCCCCGTCTCATAGGCGACGACTACCGCCTGGGCGCGGTCGCGCAGGCCGAGCTTGGCGAAGATACGGGCCACATGGGACTTGACGGTGGCCTCGCTCAGGGTCAGTTCGGCAGCCAGTTCGGTGTTGGACAGCCCGCGGCCCATCAGGGTCAGCACTTCCCTCTCACGGGGCGTGAGGGCGGCCAGGTCGGCGGGCACGGCCTGCTCCGGCCGCTGCGCCTCGGCCGCGTACCGCTCCACCAGGCGCCGGGTGATCTGCGGCGCCAGCAGCGCGTCGCCGGTGCCGACGAGCCGTACGGCCGCCGCCAGGTGCTCGGGGGTGACGTCCTTGAGCAGGAAGCCACTGGCCCCGTGCGAGAGGGCCGAGTACACGTAGCGGTCCAGGTCGAAGGTGGTCAGCATCAGCACCTTGCAGTCCGGGGATTTCTCCAGGATCCGCCGGGTGGCCTCCAGGCCGTCCATGACCGGCATGCGGATGTCCATCAGTACGACGTCCGGGGCGAGTTCGCAGGCGGCGGCGACCGCCTCGGCGCCGTCGGCGGCCTCGCCCACCACCTCGATGCCGCGGGCGGTGAGGATCAGGCGGAAACGCGTCCTGATCAGGGTCTGGTCGTCGGCGATCAGGACGCGGGGCGCCCGCTCGGGCGCGTCCGCGGTCACGGGCGGTCCAGGGGTATGCGGGCGCGGACGCGGTAGCCGCCGCCGAGCCTGCACCGGGCGTCGAGGTCACCGCCGTAGACGGCGACCCGCTCGCGCAGCCCGAGCAGACCCCGTCCGGTGCCCTCGCCGTGCGGTTTCGGCGCCGTGGGTGCGGTGCCGGTCAGCACGCTGGGGCCGGTGTTGAGCACTTCGACGCGCAGGGCGTGGTCGGCGTAGCGCACGCTCACCTCGGCCTTGCCGCCGTCGCCGTGCCGGAGCGCGTTGGTGAGGGCCTCCTGGACGATGCGGTGAGCGGTCACGCCGATGCCCTGGGGCAGTGGGCGCGGCTCGCCGGAGACGCGGACCTCGACCGGCAGGCCGGCGAACGATATCCGGTCGACCAGGTGGCCGAGCCGGTCGAGGCCGGGCTGCGGGGCGAGGGGAGTTCCCGGGTCGTCGGCTCGGGCCGGGCCCGGGTCGGTGTCCTCGCCGTTCTGTGCGGGTGCCAGCAGGCCCAGCAGGTGCCTGAGGTCGGTCATCGCGCCCCGCCCGGCGTCCTCGACGGCCCGCAGCGCGGTCGCGGCCTCGTCGGGCATGGTGCGGAGCACCTCGCGCGCGGCGCCGGCCTGGACGACCATGAGGCTGACGTTGTGGCTGACGATGTCGTGCAACTCACGGGCGATCCGGTCGCGTTCGGCCGCGATCGCGGCCTCGCTCTCCCGCTCCCGCTCCAGCAGCCAGCCCCGCTCCCCCACGGCGGCCTGCCAGCGGCGCCGGGTGCTCACCAGCGCCACCGTCAGCGCCGCGACGGCGGCGCACGCGACCGCGAGCGCCGCCGTCACCACATCGCACTCCCCCATGCCGTCTCCCCCATGCCGTTCATGGTCGCAGACGGCACTGACATCCGCATCGACCTGGGGATTCAGTGTTCTCCATCCCTGGGATGAGTCCGCCGCGAAGTGCCGTCCGGGGAGGGATGCCCAAGCCGCCGTCCCGCGTCTAGCGTCCTGCCCATGGTCACCGAGGTGAGAACGGGAGACACCGTCGTACGGCTCGACGGTGTGCGCAAGGAGTACGGGGAGACGATCGCCCTCGAGGGGTGTCGCTTCACATCCGCGCCGGGGAGGCGGTCGCGGTGATGGGGCCCTCGGGGTGCGGCAAGTCCACGCTGCTCAACATGATCGCCGGTCTCGACCGGCCGACGGCCGGCAGTGTCGTCGTACACGGGGAGCATGTCGGGGAGTTGAGCTAGAGGGGGCTCGCGCTGTACCGGCGGCGCCGGATCGGCATGATCTTCCAGTTCTTCAACCTCATCGACGACCTGTCGGCGCTCGACAACGTGGCGCTGGCCGCCCAGTTGACCGGCACACCGGCCCGGCAGGCCCGGCGGCGGGCGCTGGAGCTGTTCGAGGAGCTGGGCATCGCGGACCGCCGCAACGCCTACCCGGCGGTGCTCAGCGGTGGTGAACGCCAACGGGTCGCCGTGGCACGGGCGCTGATGAACCGTCCCGCGCTGCTGCTGGCCGACGAGCCGACCGGCGCGCTGGACAGCAGGGCCGGGGAGCAGGTGATGGACCTGCTGCTGGACCTGAACCAGATCGGCCAGACGCTCGTCATCGTCACGCACGACGAGCACCTGGCGCGGCGCTGTGCGAACCGCCTGGTGCAGCTGGCCGACGGGCGGGTCACCGGTGAGCACACGCTGGAGCCGTCGGCATGAGGGCCGTGTGGAAGGCCGCGCGGGCGGCCGTGCGCAGGCGGAGGCTGCAGCCGCTGGTGATCTGGATGGTCACCCTGGTGTCGACGGGGTCGATGGTGGTCGCGCTGGGGCTGGTGGACGCCGCGTCGGCGCCGTTCGACCGGGCCTTCGGCAGGCAGCACGGGCCGCATGTGGTCGCCGCGTTCGACCGGGGCAAGGTGACGGACGCCCAGCTGACGGACGCCGCGCGGAAGTCCGGGGTCGAGGCGGTGGCAGGGCCGTTCCCGCAGGCCACGGTGGACATTCCACGTAGCGCGGCGGATCTGGGTCTCGGCGGCGAGATCACGGTCGTGGGCCGCTCCGGGCCCGGTGGTTCGGTGGATCGCGTGGATCTGTGGGCGGGCCGGTGGCCGACGCGGCCCGGTGAGATGGTCATGAACCGGCAGTCGGCCTGGACCGCCGACGACCTCGGCAAGAAGTTCCACGTACCGTCCGGCCCGACCCTGACCATCGTCGGATTCGCCTTCGACCTGAGTGGCACGGCGGACGTGTGGGTCGCCCCGGATCAGATCGCCGCCCTGCACCCGAACGCCACGCAGATGCTGTACCGGTTCCGGGACGCGTCCTCGCAGAGCGCACTGCGCGCAGGGCTGGCGGGGGTGGCCGAGGGGCTGCCCCAGGGCGCCCTCGCCGGTTCGCACACCTATCTGTCGCTCAAGCACCAGGTGGGCAGCGACGCGCGCGCCTACGCCCCGTATCTGTTGGCATTCGGTGTCCTGGGGATCCTGGTGGCGGTGCTGATCGTCGCGAATGTGGTCGGCGGCGCGGTGGTGTCGGGCTTCCGGCACATCGGCATCCTCAAGGCCCTCGGGTTCAGCCCAGGGCAGGTGCTGGGCGTGTATCTGGTCATGATCTCCGTTCCGGCCGTCCTGGGCTGTGCTCTCGGCACGCTCACCGGGAACCTTCTGGCCCATCCGTTCTTCCGGTTCGTGTTCACCGGCCCGGACTCGGGAGTGCTGCACGACAGCGTCGGCATGGCTTCCTGGGTGAATGTCCTCGCAGTCGTCGGCATGCCGCTCGTGTGTGTGCTGGCCGCGCTCGGTCCGTCAGTGCGTGCCCAGCGGCTGTCGGCGGCGCGGGCGATCAGCGCGGGAAGCGCGCCGCGAACGGGGCGGGCGCTCGGCATTCAACAGCGGCTCGCGGGCCTCAGGCTGCCCCGGTCTGTGAGTCTCGGGGCGGGGCTGCCGTTCGCCCGGCCGGCGCGGAGCGCGCTCACCCTGGCAGCGGTGGTCCTGGGTGTGACCACGGTGACGTTCGCGACGGGTCTCGGGGCGACGATGACCCGCTTCGGGGACGCCGGCAAGAGCGCGTACGACCTCACGGTGTTCGCGAACAACTACGTGCACGGCAAGCAGGTGCTGCCGGTCCATGGCGACCGGCAACTGCAGTCGCTGCTGGGCTCGTTGCCGGGCGCGGCCCGGACAACGGCCCGGGCGGACGAGGACGCGCAGCTCGTGGGCTCCACGCAGAGAATCTGGATCGAGGGCAGACGCGGGCCGGACCTGCCCCTGGACGACGTGCTCGTCCGGGGCCGGTGGATGCACCGTCCGGGCGAGGCCGTGGTCGGCTCGGCTTTCCTGCGCCGCAAGTCGGTGAGCATCGGTGACCGTCTGCGGCTGCGCAAGAACGGCCACGAGGAGGAGGTCACCGTGGTCGGAGAGACGATGTCGCAGAACGACTGGATTGTCGTCGGCACGTGGCCGACGTTCACCGCCCTGGTCCCCGGCGGAAAGGCCTTCTCCTATCACGTCAAACTGCGCAAGGGAGCGGACCCGTCGGCGTATGCGCGCGCGGCCCGAGCTGTCGACAGAGGTCTCGGTACGCAATTGACCGGCCCGGACGCCGGAGCCGGGACGATCACCGACTCGGCGGCCGCCCTGACCCTGATGCTGGCCCTGGTCTCCTCCCTCGGCGTCTTCAACACCGCCGTGCTCAACACCCACGACCGGCGCCGTGACCTCGGCATGCTGAAGTCGATCGGCATGACCCCACGCCAGGTGACGGTGATGACGGTGACGTCCATGGCGATGCTCGGCGCGCTCGGATCGGTGCTGGGTGTTCCCTTGGGCATCGCCGCCTATGAGGTGGTCCTTCCCCGCATGACGGCGGGGATCGACGTCACCCTGCCGTCGTACATGACCGACGTCTGGCGTCCTCCGGTCCTGGCCCTCCTCGCGCCGGCGGGTGTCCTGATCGCCGTCATGGGCGCCCTGATCCCCGCCCGCCGCGCGGCCCGGCTCACCGTCGCGGAGGTGCTGCACAGCGAGTGAGCCGCCCGGGCCCGGGGAGCCCGCAACCGGTCAGGATCGAAGAAGCCACGGTGGGCTCCCCGGCCCTAGCGTGATGTGCACCGACGGAAAACCGCTGTCGGACAGGCACCGCAGAAGGAGACTCCCATGACCACCGGCCTGCAGACGATCATCTACCCCGTCAAGGACCCGAAGCGGGCCAAGGCCCTGTTCACCGCCCTGCTGGGCGTCGAGCCGTACGTCGACGAGCCGTACTACATCGGTTTCAAGGCCGCCGGGCAGGACGTCGGCCTCGACCCGAACGGGCATGCCCAGGGCCTGACCGGGCCGGTGCCGTTCTGGCACGTCACCGATCTCCGGGAGCGGCTCGCGGCACTGCTGGAGGCGGGTGCCGAACTGCTCCAGGACGTGCGGGACGTCGGCAACGGCAGGCTGGTCGCGTCGGTGAAGGACGCCGACGGCAACCTGGTGGGGCTTCTGCAGGACCCGGTCGCCTGAGCCCCTGTCCCACTGCTTGCCCCTGCACTAGTTGCACACTCAACAATTGGCCGAATCGGTGCTACGGTGCGGGTATGGCAGTCAAGACGGCCGACAGCCGGCTCGAGGAACGCTGGAGGGACATCCTCACGGTGCACGCGCACACCATGTGCGAGATCGACCGTGTCCTGCACCCGCACGGGCTGGGCGCCAGCGACTTCGAGGTGCTGGACCTCCTGGCCACCGAGTCGCCCGCGCAGGGCGACCAGTGCCGGGTGCAGAACCTGGTCGGACGGGTCCATCTCAGCCAGAGCGCGCTGTCCCGGCTGATCGGCCGGCTGGAGAAGGAAGGCCTGGTCGAACGCTCGGTGTGCGCGGAGGACCGGCGCGGCGTGTGGGTCGCTCTCACACGGAAGGGCCGCGAGCTGCACGCCGAGGTGCTCCCGCTGCAGCGGGAGGTACTGGAGCGCATGCTGACCGGTCAGGAACGCTAGAGCACCAGCTCTGCCCCGTCCGTCAGGACCTCGATCCCCTCCTCGGCCACCCGCGCACGTGCGGGTGAGGCCGGGTCGAGCAGCGGGTTGGTGTTGTTGAGGTGGGTGTAGATCCGGCGCGGACCCGGGTGGCGGGCCAGTGCCGCCAGTGAGCCGTGGGGGCCCGTGACCGGCAGGTGGCCCATCGCAGCCTGCCCGGCACCGCTGCGCACCGCCGTGCCCATCTCGTCGGCGGCGAAGAAGGTGCCGTCCAGCAGCACGCAGTCGGCCGACGCGCACAGTTCGTCCATGGCGGAACTCCAGGTACCGACACAGGGCGCGTACACCAGCACTCCCCCGCTGGCCAGGTCCTCCACGCGGTACGCCGTCACCCATGCGGCCTCGGGCGGCGGTCCCTGCCCCGGTACGTACTTCGGGATCTTGGTGCCCACGGGATGGGCCGTGACGACGAGTCCGCCGGCCAGCACGAAGCCGCCGGCGGCCAGGCTGTCGGCCCACTCCCAGGACGTGTAGCGGTCCAGCGCGGCACGTACCGGGGCGAGCACGGCCCTCACCGGCGGGGCCGCGTAGACCTTCAGGCCCGCCGCTCCGCGCAGCTCGGCGAGGCCGGCGACATGGTCGGCCTCCGCGTCGGTGAGCAGCACGCCCCGCAGCGGGGTGTCCCGGGGCCCTGGGCCGGGCCAGAGGGCTGGGGTGGCGGTGAGCTGGGTACGCAGATCGGGCGAGGCGTTGAGCAGCCACCAGTCGCGCCCGTTGCCGGTGACGGCGGCGCACTCCTGGGTACGGGACGGCAGTGCGCCGTCCCGGGCGCCCGCGCACAGCGCGCAGGCGCAGTTCCACTGCGGGAAGCCGCCTCCGGCGGCGGTGCCCAGCAGGACGACCCTCACGATCATCGGCTCCTTCGCGCGCACCGGACCTCTCGCTGGGATCTTCCCGCCGGAGGGCAGGGTGACTACTCGGAGACGGGGGGCAGTTCCGGCCGTCCTGCGCCGGGCTGCCGGTTCACCGGGCGGTCCGGCGGGATGGGCCCGGCGGGGAAGTCGCGGGGGCCCGTCCACAGGCCGGGCACCGCGTCGCAGCGGCGGCACAGCTCGTAGGCGATCGCCTCGTAGTTGACCCGCCAGCCCCGGAAGTGCGGCCAGGCCTCCTTCGAGGTCCGTTCCGCCATGAAGCCGGCCGCCTCCATCATGGCCACCGCCTCGTCGAACTCGGCGAAGGCCAGCCGGATCGGACTGCCCGGCGAAGGGTCCGGGTCGAAGGGGATGCGCAGCGCGCGGGCGATGTCCCGCAGGGCGGTGAATCCGGCGCGCAGCACCAGACGGGCCTCCGGCGGCGCCAGACGCGGGGCGAGCGCGAGCTGCAGGGCGGCCGCGTCCATGACCGCGACCAGCCCGACCAGCCAGCTGCGGCGGGGGCGGGGCGAGCGGAAGGTGAGCAGGATCGGATACGTGGAGTGGCTCTCGCCCATGTCCGAGGCGAGGCGTTCCCAGGCCCGGTACAGCTCGGGCAGGGCGGTCTCGGTGTCGACCAGCCACTGTCGGGCGAGGATCTCCGGTCCCCAGGCGGGCTCGCCCGCCCGGGCCTGGAGCAGGGTGACCTCCAGTTCACGGCGGTTGTAGGCGGCGTAGAGGGTGGGCAGGTAGGCGATCTGGAGGGCGATGAGGACGGGGCCGGTGGCCGCGGCGAGGAAGTCGAGCACCGACAGGTTCAGCCGGGCGCCGCTGGCGAAACCGAGCGTGAACAGGCTGGAACCCGCCTCCCGGAAGGCGGTGGCCCAGGACAGCGGGGACGCCGCGTACAGCAGCAGACCGAAACCGAGCAGGGCACCGCCGAGCCAGCTGGCGAGCATGCCGATCAGCATCAGCGGGGCGAGCCAGGTCTGGGCGCGGTCGATGGCGTCGTAGCCGCCGCGCAGGGCGGTGAGCCTCAGGAGTCTGCGCAGCAGCCACCACAGGCGGAACACCAGCGCGGAGTAGAGGCCCCGGGGTACCACGAGGGTGCGGAGGATGCTGCTCAGGACCAGCACCAGTACCAGTCCGCCTGCCACGCCGGAGATCCATTGCATGGGGGGTATTTTGGCGCCTGAGCGGGTGGGACTTGAGGTTCCCGTGCGGCTGCCGGTGCGCTGTGGCTCGTCGCGCGGTTCCCCGTGCCCCTCAGGGCCGGCTGCGGCTCACCTTGCCAGCAGTGTCCGCACGCCCTGCGACGTCAGTGTCAGACCGTGGGACGAGTTGCCGTCTATCGCCAGTGAGAGGTCCTCTTCCTCGGGCCACTGCGAGGCGAGGGCACCGAGCGGTATCAGACGGTAGCGGGAGACGAACGGCAGCAGCTCGGCCATCGTCCCTTCCGAGGTGAACACGGGGACGACCTGCTCGCCGCCGGCCTGCTCTAGGACCGGCAGGGCGACGGTCGAGGACTCGGCGCCGTCCACCGCGTCGTCCGGCACCGGGACCAGTACGTCGCTGTGGGCGAGGGTGTCCAGGGCCGCCTGGTCCTCGGTGTTCACGGCCAGCGCGTCGAGGGCCTGCTGGGCCGGCGTCGGAAGGTGGTCGTCGTAAGCGGGTGTCTCCATGGCAGATCCCCAGGTAGCGGCGGGTCGTACGGCCGGGCGGACGCCCGGCGTGCTCCCGCCTCGCGTACCCCTCGGGGCGCGGGGCATGCATGTTCGACCGAACCCGGCGGGAGGCGGATCGGGGGCCGGCCCGCAGGTCGGCCCC
>NZ_JBFAET010000141.1:0-23730 GCF_040642095.1 Streptomyces sp. NPDC020362 | reverse complement strand
ATCATGTCGACCACCTCCGGAAAAGCGCTGATTCCAGGGTGCTCCCGCGGGCGCGGAACGTCACGTGGAGGCCGGTTCCTTCCTCAGTCCCCGGCTGGCTCCGACCTGGTGGTACTGGACCGCGATCCGTTCGCCGGGCCCGTGGAGGCGATCGCGGAGACGGGGGTCGCGCTCACCTATGTGGGCGGCGAGCGGGTGTACGCGGCCGCGAACGCCTGAGCCGTTCGTTGTGGGCGGCGCACAATCGCCGCCCCGACAACTGTCGCCGGGTGATGAGCCCGCGTAGGTTACTCGCGGGTATCGTCACCGACGTGCCGAAGAAAGCCGCAGCGGTGGGCGTGGACACGGGCGGCCCGTACAAGGCGTTGCCGCCGGGTCTGCCCGACCGCCTCAGACCCTATGTCCCCGAGATCACCGAGGAGGTCTTCCGTGCGATCCGGACCGGGATCCCCGAGTACGCGCGCCCCATGGACGAGACGTACATGCAGGCCGTGCACCGGGGCGTGGACCATGCGCTGCGCGGGCTGCTGGAGCGGATGGCCCAGCCGGACACCGACTGGGAGCCGGTGCAGGCGACGTACGAGCGCATAGGCCGCGGGGAGGCCGAGGAGGGGCGCAGCCTCGACTCGTTCCAGTCCGCGCTGCGGCTCGGCGCCCGGGTGACCTGGCGCCGGGTGAACGCGCTGGTGGACCAGGGGCTGCTGCCACGCCACGTGCTGGGCGCGTTCGGAGAGGTGCTGTTCCTGCACCTGGACGAGATGGCGGCCGCCGCGACCGCGGCCTACACCGAGGCCCGGCTGCACGCGGCGGGCGAACTCCAGCAGCGGCGGGCCCGGTTGGTGGACCTGCTGACCGCCGCCTCCCCGGCCTCCGCCGAGGCGATCGCCGGTCTGGCGCACGCCGCGCGCTGGACGGTGCCGCGGGCACTGGCGGTGGTGGCCGTGGACCCCGGGCCCGGGACGGGGCCGATCGTGCCGCCGGAGTTCCTCACGCGGTTCGACGTCCAGCCCGCGCTGTTGGTGGTGCCCGATCCGGAAGGTCCGGGCCGGGCCCGGGCGGTGGCCGCTGCACTGCAGGGACTGCGCGCCGCGATGGGGCCGACCGTTGCGCTGGACGAGGGGGCGCGGTCGCTGCGCTGGGCGACGGAGACGCTGGACCTCGTACGGCGGGGCGTCCTGCCCGGCACGGACGCGGCCGGTGCCGTGGTGCGCTGCCAGGACCACTTGCCCACGCTCCTGCTGATGCGTGACGACGCGCTGCTGGACGCGATGGCCGAGCGTCGGCTGCGCCCGCTGGAGCAGGTGCGCCCGCCACAGCGGGAGCGGCTGGCGGAGACCCTGCTGAACTGGCTCCGCTCCGGCCGCGGTGTCGCGGATGTGGCCGAGCGTCTCGCGGTGCACCCGCAGACGGTCCGTTACCGGATGCGGCAGCTGGACGAGCTGTTCGGCGACCTGCTGCACGATCCGGCGGCCCGCTTCGAGATGCAGCTGGCGTTACGGGCACGGCAGCTGCGCAGAGGTGCGGCGCTCGGGGAGGGCACCCCCGAGTGACTTCATGGACAGGTGTCCGGCTATTCTGGACGCCTGTCCATGAAGGGAAGGGGTGCGCCGGTCATGGAGATCGTCGCGAACGTCCTGGTCGGCCTGGTGGCCGTCCTGCACGCGTACATCCTGGTGCTGGAGATGTTCCTGTGGCAGAAGAAGCCGGGCCGGGGACTGCACGGATTCGACCCGGAGATGGCCCGGGCGACCGCGCCGCTGGCCGCCAACCAGGGCCTGTACAACGGCTTCCTGGCGGCGGGCCTGGTGTGGGGGCTGGTCGCGGGCGACCCGACCGGGCTCCGGGTGCGGGTGTTCTTCCTGTCGTGTGTCGTGGTGGCGGGCGTGTTCGGCGGTCTCACGGCCAACCGGCGCATCCTGTTCGCCCAGGCGCTGCCCGGTGGGCTCGCCCTGGCAGCCGTCCTCGTCGCGTCATGACCCGGGCACCCCAGGAGGACCCGCGGGCAGCCCGTACCCGCGCCCGGCTGCGGGCTGCCCTGCTCGACGAGTGCGCCGAGCATCCTCTGGAGGAGGTGGGCGTGGCCGCTCTGGTGCGCCGGGCCGGGGTGGGGCGGGCCACGTTCTACGTGCACTACGACGGGCTGGAGGCGCTGGCGGTCGACGCGTGCGCGGACGTCGTGCGGCAGGCGGTGGACGCGCTGCACGCCTGGCGGGGGCGGCCCGATCCGGTGAACGCCCCGCCCGCCCTGCGGGAGTTCTTCGCGGGCCTCGCCCCGCACGCGGCCCTGTACCGGTCGCTGCTCGCGCCCGGCGGGGGCGGGCCGCTAGGGCGGGTGCTGCACCGGGACCTCAGGGCCCGCAGCCTGGCCGAGCGCGAGCTGGCGGGCGCGGCGGACGCCCCGCTGGTCGCCTCGGCGGTGGCGGCGACCTTCGCGGGGGTGCTCGCGGACTGGCTGCACGGGATGCTGGAGGCCACGCCCGAGGACGCGGCGGACCAGGTGTGGCAGTTGCTGGTCGCGCTCCACCGGAGCCGGTGACCGGTCAGTCGCAGCCGGCGCCGTGCTTCGCCCGCGGCCAGGCCTCCACGGCGGCGGAGGTGCGGACGTAGGCCGTGCCCTGGTCCTCGGTGAGCCACAGCTGCAGGCCGCGGTGGCGGTACCCGGTGTCGTGGGCGTCCGCGGGCATGCCGACGTCCTTGCGGTACGGCGCCTCGAGCAGTCCTTCGCGCCCGAGGACGCCCTCGGGATCGCGGACGTAGGTACGGCCGTCCAGATCGAGGAAGCGGGCCGACTGCCATCCGCAGTGCCGCGGACCGGCGGAGCTGCTGAGCCGGCTCACCGGTACCCGCCTGCCGCCCCCGTCCGTCCACACCTCCCAGCCCTGGGCGGCCGCGAACGCCGGGGGCAGTTCGGCGGGATCGCAGGAGGCACTGGTCTCCGGGCCCCAACCGGGCCGGTTCGGCTGGTCCTTGGCCACCACGACGGCCACCTTGGTGCGGCCCTTGACGTCGAAGGAGTACAGCACCCGGTCCGTCTCCCTGCGTTCCACGCGGTAGCCGTGGTCGGGCTGCGCCGGCTGGACCATGTCGAAGGAGAGCTTCAGTCCCTCCTCGGGCGTGCCGCCCCCGTCTGATTCGCCCCACCCGTCGGGGCCGCTGCCCTCGAAGATCTGCCCGTCGCACTCCAGCGCCCGGCCCGCGGCTCCGGAGGCCAGGCGCAGGGACCGGGGGGTGCCGTCGTCGACCGCCTTGGTGGGGACGTGCAGCGGCCCGCCGTACGGGGTGGCCGGTGGCGTGCCCGCGGCCGTCACCCGTACCCCTGTGCCGTCGTCGCACCCCACCGTCGTCACGGCCACCAGAACCGCCACCGCCACCAGTCCTGTGCGCATGCCCGCCCCTGTTCCTCGCCGCCGTTTCCGGTCCTTCGACGCCGGGGCGGCCCGTAACGTTCGGCGGTCAGCGGGTCTCCTGGAACGTCCTGCGGTACGCCTGCGGGGACACCCCGATCGACGCGTGCAGGTGCTGGCGCAGCGAGGCGCCGGTGGCGAAGCCGACCTCGGCGGCGATGCGGTCCACCGGCAGGTCGCTGGACTCCAGCAGGTGCCTGGCACGGGCGACGCGCTGCTGGATGAGCCAGCGGCCGGGGCTGAGTCCGACCTCGTCGTTGAAGCGGCGGGCGAAGGTGCGCAGGCTCATCCGGGCGTGCCCCGCGAGGTCGGAGAGGGGGAGCGGCTCGTCCAGGCGCTCCAGGGCCCAGGCACGGGTCGCGGCGGTGCTCGCGGCGCCGCTCTCCGGCACCGGCTGCTCGATGTACTGCGCCTGTCCGCCGTCCCGGAAGGGGGGTACGACGCAGCGGCGGGCGACGGCGTTGGCCAGCTCGCTGCCGTGGTCGGTGCGGACGATGTGCAGGCAGATGTCGACGCCGGAGGCGGCACCGGCCGAGGTGAGGATCCGGCCGTCGTCCACGAAGAGCACGTCCGGATCCAGGTCCACGTGCGGGTACCGGCGGCGGAAGAGGTCGGCCACCTGCCAGTGGGTGGTGGCCCGGCGGCCGTCCAGAAGGCCGGCTTCGGCGAGGACGAAGGCGGCGGTGCAGATGGACACGATCCGCGCGTCGGGGCGGATGCGGGCGAGGGCCGCGGCGACCTCGTCGGGCAGGTCGACGGGGATGTGCGAGGGCGGCATGGAGGTGACGACCACGGTGTCCGCGGTCTCCAGGATCTCGGGGCCGTACTGGACGCTGACGCTGAAATCGGCGTTGGTGCGCACCGGACCGCCGTCGACGGTGCAGGTCAGCACCTCGTAGTGGCCGTCGGCAGCGCCGAAGATCCGGCTGGGGATGCCCAGCTCGAAGGGGTAGGCGCCGTCGAGGGCCAGGACGGCCACGCGCTCGGGACTGGTTGTGCCACGCATGGCACGATTCTATCGAAGCTTGGCAATCATGCCATTTCCCGGGCGGGCGGCCCCCGGCAGGCTGGGTGACCATGAGCAATGTGAACACGATGCGTGCCATCAGCCAGGACGTCCTCGGCGGTCCCGAGGTCCTGAAGGAAGTACAGGTGGAGCGGCCGAAGCCGGGTCCGAACCAGGTCCTGGTCCGGGTGCGGGCCGCCGGACTCAACCCCACCGACTGGAAGCACCGGGCCTTCGGCTTGTTCCTGGGCGAGCCGCCGTTCGTCCTCGGCTGGGACGTCTCCGGCGAGGTCGCCGAGACGGGAATCGGCGTGGCCGCCTTCCGCCCCGGCGACGAGGTCTTCGGCATGCTGCCCTATCCGTACGGCCACGGCTCGCACGCCGAGTACGTGATCGCCCCGGTCCGCGCCCTGACGCACAAGCCGGCCTCGATCGACCACGTCCAGGCGGGCGCGCTGCCGCTGGTGTCCCTGACCGCCTGGCAGGCACTGACCGAGCACGCCGACGTCCAGCCCGGGCAGCGGGTGCTGATCCACGCGGCGGCCGGCGGGGTCGGGCACGTGGCCGTGCAGATCGCCAAGGCGCGCGGCGCGTACGTCATCGGCACGGCGAGCGCGGGCAAGCACGACTTCCTGCGGGAGATCGGCGTGGACGAGGCGATCGACTACCGTTCCACCGACTTCACCGAGGCGGTGCGGGACGTCGACGTCGTTCTGGACACCCTCGGCGGGGAGACGGCCCTGCGGTCGCTGCGCGTGCTGCGGCCGGGCGGGGTCGTGGTGTCGATCCTGCCGGACGGTTCCCGGGAGTTCTACGCGGAGGCCGAGCGGCTAGGCGTACGGGCGGTGCAGATGCTGGTGGACGCCGACCGGGCCGGGATGGAGGCGGTCGCGGAGCTGGCCGACTCGGGCAGGCTGCGTGCCACGATCGCGGGGACCTTCCCGCTGACCGACGCCGCCAAGGCGCACGAGCTGGGCGACACCGGCCGGACGACGGGCAAGCTCGTCCTGCTGGCGGACTGAGCCCCACCTCCCGGAAAGTGAGCACGGGTCCGGCCTCCCTGCCCGTGCTCACGTCCCGCATCGGCCGGCCAAGAAGGCGCCACACGCGAAACTCGAAGACATATGTCAATCGAACATGCTCAAATTCCTTCCATCGAGGGTAACTTGACGGTCGAGAGACGGATTTCCGGGCGCGCGTGGGAGGTGGTGCCGTCGTGCAGCAGGAGCCCTCGCCGTTCACCCGGCATCTGCGCATACGCGAGCACCGCGGGCACACGGTGCTGGAGTTCCGCGGCGAGATCGACATCGTGGCGGCGACGGAGATCGCGCCCGCCTTGGACCGGGCGACCGGCCGGGACGGCGTGCGGGTCGTGATCGATCTGCGGGCCGTCGAGTTCTTCGACTGCTCGGGGCTGCGGCTGCTGTACCGGGCCCGCAGCCGGGTGCTGGAGCGCGGCGGGCGGCTGCACCTGGTGTGCACCCACCCGCTGACGCTGCGCGTCCTCAGGGTCACCGGTCTGTCGCGCCTGCTGCCGCCGCAGCCGTCGCTGGACGCGGCCCTGGAACAGCCCGAGGCCGCGTCCGGCCGGCCGTCGGTCACCTGAGGATCCCCTACTTGAGGATCCTCGTGACCTGACCGGCGCCCACAGTCCGCCCGCCCTCGCGGATGGCGGACTTCAGGCCCTCCTGTATGGCGACCGGCTGGATCAGCTGGACGTGCATGGTGGTGTCGTCACCCGGCATCACCATCTCGGTGCCCGTGGGCAGGGTGCCGACGCCGGTCACGTCGGTGGTGCGGAAGTAGAACCGGGGGCGGTAGTTCTCGAAGAACGGGGTGTGGCGGCCACCCTCGTCCTTGGAAAGGATGTGCGCGCGCCTCGAACTCCGTGTGCGGGGTGACCGATCCGGACCTGATCACGACCTGCCCGCGCTCGACCTCCTCGCGCTTGACCCCGCGCAGCAGCAGCCGACGTTCTCACCCGCGCACCCCTCGTGATGGCCGCGGTCAAGGTGGTCTTGCCGTGGTCGATGTGCCCGATGGTGCCGATGTTCACATGGGGTTTGGTCCGTTCGAACCTCGCTTCGCCACTGCGCCCTCCAGGTGGATGGGTGCCGCGGGTGCCGCGCCACTCCTTCCTGTCTAGGCGTTTCTCGGTTCGTCGAACAGGGCGCTCACGGACTCTCCGTTGTGAATGCGTCGTACGGCCTCGGCGAGGGCCGGCGCGATGGACAGGACGCACAGCTTGTCGGTGTGCTCGTCCAGGGGCACCGGCACTGTGTTGGTGCACACGATCTCCAGCACGTCGGGCTGCTCGCTCAGTCGCTTGAGCGCTCCGGCCGCGAACAGGCCGTGCGTGCACGCCACCCGGATCGAGCGTGGCCCCGACTCCCGGAGCCTGTCCAGGAGTTCCAGCACCGTGCTGCCCTTGGCGATCTCGTCGTCCAGCACGATGACGTCCCGGTCGGTGACGTCGCCGATCACGGAGCTGATGCTCACCCGGTCGTCCGCGAACCGCTGTTTGGCGCCGGCCGCCACCTGCGCGCCGATCAGCCGGGCGAAGGCGGCGGCCTCCTTGGCGTTGCCGAGGTCCGGGGAGACGACCGTGGTGCGCGACAGGTCGTACTGCCCGAAGTGTGCGGCCAGTTCACGCAGGGCGTGCAGGTGATCCACCGGCACCGAGAAGAAGCCGTGGACCTGCGGTGCGTGCAGGGTCATCGCGAGGACCCGGCTCGCGCCCGCCGCCACCAGCAGGTCGGCGACCAGCCGTCCGCCGAGGGAAATGCGCGGCGCGTCCTTCTTGTCCGAGCGGGCGTAGGAGTAGTGCGGCATGACGACGGTGATCCGGGCCGCCGAGGCGCCGCGGGCCGCGTCGCACATCAGCAGCAGCTCCACCAGGTGCTCCTGCACGGGTCTGACCAGCGGCTGGATCAGGAAGACGTCCCGTTCCCGGCAGTTGGCCTGGAGCTGCACCTCCAGACAGTCGTTGGCGAACCGGCTGACCCGGGTGGGGCTGAGCGGCACACCGAGGTGGGCGCAGACCTCCTCGGCCAGTTCGGGGTGGGCACTGCCGGTGAAGACGGCGATGTCTCGCACGATCCGCTCCTCGCATGATCGACACGGGCTGCGCCGGTCATGTTACTGGGGGTGCATCCTTCACCAGGGCACCGGTGTGCCGTTCCTGGAGAAGAACCCCCCAGCCGGACCGTCCTGCGGCCGCAGTCGGCACGCCGAACCGTGGCCGGAGGGCGGACCCGGCGCGGGTCGGGTCGGGGACGGCCAGGAGTTCGCCCAGGACGAGGGTGGCGGTACGCCGGTTCGTCCCTGGCCTCCTCCGCCCGCTCCGTACGGCTGCGCGGTGTTCTGTCCGATGCGCCGCTCGGGGCATCCGAGCACCGCCGAAGCCGCGGGCGGGCGGCGGCACACGGGCCCGGGACCGCAGCGCCCCGGGAGCGTGAGCGGAAATCGCCGGCGCGCACCCGGCGGCGCACGGACGGCGGCATCCGGAGCCGATGCGGGGGTAACCGCGCTACAGCACGGGGAAGTTGAAGACTGGAGGAGCGATGGACCGCACCGTTCGGCACCTGCCCCGGATCCTGCGCGCTCCGGCGAAGCCGGAGGCGGCTGCTCAGGCCCGCCCGACGCCCGCGCGGCACGTCCTTCCACTGCCCGTCCGTGCCCTTGCGATGCTGGTGGCCTTCGTCCTCATGGTGGCGTTCGCCGTCGTCCTGGCCCGGCTCACGCTGCAGCCGTCCCCGGCCTCGGCGCCCCTGACGCACAGCAATCTGCACCCCGGCCGCTCCGTTCAGGCCTACCTGGATCACGCGCCGCTGCGGGACGCGGTCCGGCAGATCGGCGGGAACGTCCTGCTCGGGGTGCCGTTCGGGGCGCTGGTTCCGGTGCTCGCGCCGCGTGCCCGAGGGGCGGTCCAGGTGGTGACTCTCACGGCGTTCATGATGCTGCTGGTGGAGCTGGTCCAGGGTGCGCTGGTCACCGGGCGGGCCTTCGACATCGACGACGTCGTCCTCAACACGACCGGAGCGCTGGCCGGCTGGCTGCTCCTGGGACGTCGGCTGGGGCAGGCGGTGCACGCGCGGGTGCGGCGGCCCGGGACTGAGTGACCCTCAGCTACAGGTCCGTACCAAGGTATTGACGCCCTCTTATCTCACTCCTTAAATCAAGAGGCATCTCACCCCCACACCGAACGGAGAGTCATGGCCTCCCCCCGTCTGCTCCGCAGATGTCTGCTCACCGCCCTGTCCGCCGCCCTGGTCGGCTCGGCCGCCGTCGTCCCGGCCCGCGCCGGGACCCCCGCCCCCGAGGCCGCCGCCGTCACCACGTTCTCCGACACCTTCGACGGACCCGCCGGCTCCGGGGTCGACTCCTCGAAGTGGACACTGGAGACCGGCGACAACGTCAACAACCACGAGCGGCAGTACTACACGTCGGGCACGAAGAACGCGGCCCTCGACGGCCAGGGACATCTGGTGATCACCGCCCGCAAGGAGAACCCGGCGGGCTACCAGTGCTGGTACGGCAGCTGCCAGTACACCTCGGCCCGGCTGAACACCGCCGGGAAGTTCAACGCCCAGTACGGCCACGTCGAGGCCCGGATGAAGATCCCGCGCGGGCAGGGAATGTGGCCCGCGTTCTGGATGCTCGGCACGCCGGTCAACTGGCCGGACTCGGGCGAGATCGACGTGATGGAGAACGTCGGGTTCGAGCCCTCGACCGTGCACGGCACCATCCACGGCCCGGGCTACTCCGGCTCCGGCGGCATAGGCGCCGGCTACACCCTGCCGGGCGGGCAGGCCTTCGCGGACGCCTTCCACACCTTCGCCGTCGACTGGGCGCCCGACTCGATCACCTGGTCGGTGGACGGCACCGTCTACCAGCGGCGCACACCCGCCGACTTGGGCGGAAAGACCTGGGTGTTCAACAAGCCGTTCTTCCTGATCCTGAACCTCGCGGTCGGCGGGTACTGGCCGGGCGACCCCGACGGCTCGACGCAGTTCCCGCAGCAGCTGGTCGTGGACTCCGTGTCCGTGACGACGAGCGACAGCGCGGCCGGCGTCCCGATCCGGGGCCTGGCGGGCAAGTGCGCGGACGTGGCGGGCGCGAACTCCGCCAACGGCACCCCGGTCCAGCTCTACGACTGCAACGGCACGGGCGCCCAGCAGTGGACGGTCGGCTCGGACGGCACGATCCGGGCGCTCGGCAAGTGCCTGGACGTCACCGGCAACGGCACGGCGGACGGCTCGACCGTCCAGCTGTGGGACTGCACGGGCGGTCCCAACCAGAAGTGGGCCGTTTCGGCGGCGCACGACATCGTCAATCCGCAGGCCGACAAGTGCCTCGATGCGACCGGGAACAGCTCGGCCAACGGCACCCGGCTGCAGATCTGGACGTGCACGGGCGGCGCCAACCAGAAGTGGACGGTCGGCTGAGCCGTCGGTTCAGTGCAGCGTCCACGTGTACTTGCCGCCGCCCACGAAGCGCACGACCTCCGGGTCGTCCAGGTCGTGGATGGTGATGCCGTGGGAGGCCGCCGCCTCCAGCACATCGGTGATGGACGTGGCCGAGCCGACCACCTGACCGTCGATCTCCATGATCCTGAAGGGCGGCTCACCCGGCTTGCCCGGGCACAGCCCGAGGACCAGAACCCGCGGATGAGAGATGTGCGGAACTGATTGTTCGGTCATGGAATAGAGCGTAGAACGCAACCCGGGCCGACGACTCGTCCGCGGGGTCTGTCCAGGAGAGCACCGATCGCGGCCCGGCCCGGCGTGGTCACGCAGCGTCGGCGAGCCGGCGTGGTCACGCGGCGTCGGCGGGCGCGGGCGGTGAACCGCCGGTCGCGCCCACGCGTGCGGAACCGCACGCCGGCACGGCCGCGTGCCCCTCGGGGCGCACGGCCGCGCCCGGGTGCGGTGCGCGTGCGGGGCGGGGAGGGCTGGGGAACCCTGGAGGGGCGTGACGAGGCGGAGGTGACCATGGATCCCGTCGCCGCCCTGGACCGGATCGCCTTCCTGCTGGAACGGTCGCTGGCACCCACCTACCGGGTCCGGGCCTTCCGTACCGCCGCCCGGGTGCTCTCGGCCCTGCCCGAGGGCGAGGTCGCCGGGCGCGCGGCGGCCGGAACGCTGGAGTCGCTGAAGGGGATCGGCCCGAAGACCGCGCAGGTGGTGCGGGAGGCCCTGGCAGGGGAGGTGCCCGGCTATCTGCGCACGCTGGAGGAGGAGGCCGCGGGGCCGGCGGCCGACGGGCCCGGCGCGGAATTGCGGGCGTTGCTGCGCGGCGACTGCCACACCCATTCGGACTGGTCCGACGGGGGCAGTCCGATCGAGGAGATGGGGCGCACCGCGGCGCTGCTCGGCCACGAGTGGACGGCCCTGACCGACCACTCCCCCCGGCTGACCGTGGCCCGGGGTCTGTCGTCGCAGCGGCTGCGCGAGCAGCTGGAGGCGGTGGCGGGGCTGAATGCGCGCTGGGCGCCGTTCCGGCTGCTCACCGGCATCGAGTGCGACATCCTGGAGGACGGTTCGCTGGACCAGGAACCGGAGCTGCTGGCACGGCTCGACGTGGTCGTGGTGTCCGTGCACTCCAAGCTGCGCATGGACGCCCGCTCGATGACCCGCCGCATGGTGGCCGCCGTCCGCAATCCGCATGCCGACGTGCTCGGCCACTGCACCGGACGCCTGGTCACGGGGCGCGGGCGCCCGGAGTCGGAGCTCGACGCGGACGAGGTGTTCGCCGCCTGCGCCGAGTCGGGTACGGCCGTGGAGATCAACAGCCGTCCCGAGCGGCTGGACCCGCCGAGGCGGCTGCTGCGCAAGGCCGTGGCTGCCGGGGTGCTGTTCTCGATCGACACCGACGCGCACGCGCCCGGCCAGCTGGACTGGCAGATCCTGGGCTGCGCGAGGGCGGCGGAGTGCGGCGTGCCGGCCGGGCGGGTGGTGACCACCTGGCCGGCCGAGGAGCTGCTGGCGTGGACGCACGAAGGCCGTACGCCGGCCGGGGCTCCATGAGAAAGCCCCGGCCGTGACGGGGGAATCACGGCCGGGGCGGCCAGGTGGTGGGCGCGGATGGCGGTCGCCTCTCGGCGAAGGGCTCCACAGGGCTTCAGCCGAACGATCTTCCCTGCGGGCGAAAGGTGAGGCCCGGGCACGCCGTCCCATCCACACCCACGACTGGTTCAACGGGCAACCACCCCGCGGTGTTCCAGGCGGGTGCCGTGACCCGTGTCACGCCGATCCTGCGGTCGGCGATCCCCGGCTCAGCGCGGCGCACGCTCCTCCAGCGCGGCCCGCCAGGCAGGGTGCCGGTCCTCGGCCGCCGGTTCGGCGCGGCGTCCGCCCCGGGAGAAGAAGTCGGCCAGCGGCAGAATCGCCGCACCGACGGTGACCGCGTCGGGGCCGAGCCGGCCGAGCTCGATGGCCACCTTGTCGGCCGGGTGGCGCAGGGCGTAGGTCGCCGCGTGCCGGCGCACGGCGGGCAGGAACCGGGTGCCGAGCTGGAGCCCGGCCCAGCCTCCGATCAGGATCCGCTCGGGCTGGAACAGGTTGACCAGGTCGGACAGGCCGGCGCCCAGGTACTCGGCGGTCTCCTCCAGGACGGCGAGCGCGACCGGGTCGGGATCCTGGCCCTCGGGCGGATAGGCGGCGGCGAGCATCGCGGTGAGTGCGGTCTCCTCGTCGGTGCCCCTGGGCGGCCGCCCGCCCTCCTCGCGCCAGCGGGCCAGCAGCGACTCGGCACCCGCGTAGGCCTCCAGGCAGCCCGGCGCGCCGCAGCGGCAGCGGCGCCCCCGGACCCGCACCGTCAGATGCCCCCACTCCAGGGCCCGCCCGTGCTCCACCTCGGGGGTGACCAGACAGGCCCCGACGCCGGAACCGAAGAGCACGACCACCGCGTTGCGGGCGCCGCGGCCCCCGCCGAACCACATCTCGGCCTGCCCGAGCGTCTTGGCGCCGTTGTCGATGAAGTACGGCACGGTGTCCGGTAGTCGGGAGGTCGAGCGGAGCAGCTCCTCCAGCGGCACCGCGTCCCAGCCGATGGTCTGTCCGTGCACGACGGCACCCCGCTCCGCCGTGTGCTCGACGATGCCGGGCACGCCCACACCGACGCCGAGGAGCCGCTCGGGCGAGGCCTCCTCGGCCGTGAGGACCTCGGCTATGCCGTCGCGGATGTGGCCGGCGATGACGTCGACGTCGTAGCCCTGTGGGGCCAGCGGGCGTTCGGTGCGGGCGAGTTCCGTGAGCGTCAGGTCGAACAGCTCGACACGGACCCGGGTTTCGCCGACGTCGACACCGATCATCTGTCCGCTGTGCGGGGCCACGCGCAGCAGGGTGCGGGGGCGGCCGCCGTCGGAGTCGACGCTGCCGGCCTCCTCGACCAGGCCGTCTGCGACGAGGTCCGCGACCACGTTGCTGACCGAGCCGGAGCTGAGGCCCGTGATCGGACCCAGCTCGAATCGGCTGAGGGGACCGTCGAAGTACAGCCGCTGCAGCACGGCCGTGCGGTTGCTCCGCCTGAGATCGCGTACCGTACGCCCGTTGCGCCCCGCCATGTGGCTCCCCTCGACCTTGTCCCGATCTGCAACATACCCTTGGGTACCAGCTGGACGCGACATTCCGCCAACCCTTATTTCACGTGATGAGCTAAGCGAGGGCGGTACGAATCCGGTCGATTGCGGCGACCGAACCCGTGCCGGAGCCGTCAGCCTTCCGGACACAGGGCCAGTACGGGCGGAACAAGGTGCCGACACCGGGACGGAACGGACCCCGATGTCACGACGGAGCGGCCCGCACACCGGTGGACCGCGGTGCGGGAATTGCACCCGGCAGGGGCCGGCCGTCGCCCGTCAGGCGAAAGGCCCCTCGACCGTGAAGCGGCGCAGATGGCGGGCGAAGGTCTCGGCCTCGCCCGGCGGCCACGAGGACAGGCTCGCCATGATGTGGTCCGCCAGCCGTGTACGCAGTTCCGTCACCGCGAGTTCGCCCTGCTCGGTGAGGACGAGCAGATGGGCCCGCCGGTCGGTGGGGTCCGGCTCGCGGCGGACGAGGCCGGCGGCCTCCAGCCGGGAAGCCCGGCGGGTGACGCCGGAGCGGTCGAGGCCGACGTCGGGGGCGAGGTCGGCCGCACTGCGGGGTCCGGTCCGGGCGAGCGCACTGAGGACCGGGTACGTCAGCCCGTCCACCCCCTCGCCCATGCCTTCGGTCAGCTTCTCGTGGAGCTTTGCGCGCGTGGTGCGCCGCAGAAGGATGCCCAGCGCGTTGGCGATGTCGTGCCCTACTTCGTTCGTCACACCCCAAGAATAGCGTGCGCAACGCACGCATCCGGTGCTACAGTCGAGGCGAAGCGTGCGCGGCGCACGCATTTCGGTTCTTGCTCTCGAAGGGAAGTCCCATGACCCGCACCGGCATCGAGGCTGCTCTCGCCGACCTGATCTTCAACAAGGACCTCACCGTCCAGGAGGCCGCCGACCGCCACTTCACCCCGGAGTACCGCCAGCGCACCGACGGGCGCTGGGACGACCGCGCGGAGTTCATCGAGCACATCACCCACGTGCGCTCCCTCGTCGCCGACGGCCACGTCGCGGTGCACGACGAGCTGTACGACGGCAGCACGTACGCCGACCGGCACACCGTGTACATCACCAAGAAGGACGGCTCGACCGTGACCATGGAGGTCTACGTCTTCGCCGACCTCGCTCCCGACGGCCGGTTCAGCCGCATCGAGGAGACCACCCTGATGCTCCAGGGCTCCGACGCCGACCGCGCCATCGGCAGCGCCCGCTAGGGCCCGCACTTGGAGCACCCACCCCGCATGGCCGCTCGACCGGCCCCGGCGTGCGCCACGGCGGCTTCCCCGCGTTCTTCACGCCGGAGCCTGCCGACCCGACTGCCCGCGTCCGGGTCGGCAGGGAGGCGGCCTCTTCCTTCGTGCGGCACTCGGCCGGCCTCGCGCAGGCGGATCACCCCGCCGCGTACACGTCCTCGACGTAACGCCCGTCCGCCACGAGCGAGTCGAGCCACTGCCCTGCCGCCGTGTCGTCGGCGCCGGAGGTGTGCTCCCGGTACAGGGTGCGGAACGCCTCGCGCACGCCGGGTGCCATCCGGGCGCCGTCGCCACAGACGTACACACGGGCCCCGGCGGTCAGCAGCTCCCAGACCTCGTCGGCCTCGGCGGCGATGCGGTGCTGCACGAAGAGGGCGCCGTTCTCCGGGGCGGCGCTGAAGGCCGGGCGCAGTGAGACGGCTCCGGCCTGTTCGGCCGCGCGGAGTTCACCGGCGTGCAGGAAGTCGGCGTCGGGGGCGTCGCAGCCGAAGTAGAGCAGCGCCGGGGGCAGTTCGGCACCGGCGGCACGGGCCGCGGCGCGGTCGGCGACGGCTGCGCGGAACGGCCCGAGGCCGGTTCCCGCAGCGACCATCACGACGGGCGCGGCGCGGTCGATCCGGAAGACCTCCCGGCAGGGCTGGATGCGGGCGTACAAGGTGTCGCCGGGCTGACGGGAGGCGAGATGGCCGGAGCCGGAGCCCCGGTAGCGGCCCCTGCCGGATCGCGCGGGGGCGTCCAGGACGGAGATCATCAGGTCGGCGTGGCGCGGATCGGCCGCCGGGGAGGAGGAGAGCGAGTAGTGGCGGGGCCTGATCGGCGTCAGCAGGTCGATCAGGTGCGGCCAGTCGAGCGCACCGCGCAGGGCGGGGTGGTCCTCGACGATCTCCACCAGGGTGCGCGGGTCGTCGCCGGTCACGGCGGTGAGGGAGGCGCGTTCGGGAGGACAGGGGTTGGCCTCGGCGAGCAGGGCGAGCTGCCGTGGGGTCGGGCGTTCCTGCAACTCGACCTGGTGCGTCAGCAGGTGGCGCACCGTCACCGGACGGTCCACGGCGAGGCCGTCGCGGCGCGCTCGGGTGGCCCGGATGTCCAGGACGGTGCCGAGGTCGACGCCGAGTGCGGCGGCGGCGCGGTCCACGAGGTCCGGGGCGTTTGCCGGGAGCACGGCCAGATGGTCGGCGGTGCGGTAGGTGATGCCGTCGGGCAGGGCGATGCGCAGGAACCGCTTGGTGCGCGGGTGGCCCGGCGCGGTGAGGTCGTACGCCTCGGTGACGGTCATCGGCAGCAGCCCGTGCCGCTGGGCGAGGGCGTCCAGCGGGCCGCCGGTGACGGTGCGGACCTCGTACGCCGTGGCGGGCTCGTCGGCGGTGCCGGTGGCGGCGTCGGGGTCGCCGTGTTCCTCGAGCAGGGAGGTGCGCAACCGGACGGTGAAGTCCCGGACGGCGCCGGTCAGGTCGCCGGAGGCGTCGGCGGCGGCGCGGTCGGTCAGCCGGGTGGCGCCGAGTTCGGCGAGGCGGGCGTCGATGCGGGTGGGGATGTGCTGGTAGGTGGCGGCCCAGTTGCGGTCGCCGACGCCGAGGACGGCGTAGGTCACGCCGGTCAGGTCGGGGGTGCCGTCGAGCCAGGCGGTGAAGGCGGTGGCGTCGTCGGTGGGGCGGCCGTTGTAGGAGGCCGCGGTGATGACGACGGGCCGGTCCGTGGGCAGGCCGTCCGCATAGTCGTCCAGGGCGGCGACCTCGGTGGTGCAGCCGAACGCGGCGGCCTCGTCGGCGAGCTGGGCGGCGAAGGCGCGGCAGGTGCCGTAGTTGCTGCCGTGCAGGAAGAGTGTGCCGGTGCCGGGGCGGACCCGGGCCGGCAGGGTGTCCGGGCCCGGGACCTGGGTGGCCGGGGTGGTCACGGCACCCGGCAGCGGGGCGTGGATCCGGTCCGCGGGGGTGCGCGGTGTGAGGGTGAGGGTGAAGCCCTCGGGCTTGAGGGTGAGGGTCTCCTTCACGGTGAGCACGTAGTCGGCGTGGTCGTGCAGCCGGTAGCGGTGGACCAGCATGGCCAGCAGCATGGTCGCCTCGTGCAGTGCGAACTGCCTTCCGATGCAGGCGCGTTCACCGGTCCCGAAGGGCTTGAACGCGTGCACCGGGCGGGCCGCCTCGGCTTCGGGCGCGAAGCGCTCCGGGTCGAACAGCTCCGGGTTGTCGCCCCACACGGGCTGCCGGTGCAGCATCGGGGTGAGCACCGTGACGGCCTGTCCGGCGCGCAGCGGCAGCCGCCCTCCGAGCAGGGTGTCCTCGCGGGCGTGCCGACTGAAGGCGGCGGCCGTCGGCCACAGCCTGAGCGCCTCGTTGAGGACCTGGCGCGTGTAGGTGAGGCGGCCGATGTCCTCGTACGTCGGTTCGGGGTCCGGGGCGTCGCCCCACAGCGCGTCGGCCTCGCGCTGGACGAGGCGGAGCGCGGCCGGGTCCTTGGCGAGGTGGTACAGGGCGAAGGACATCGCCCCGGAGGTCGTCTCGTGGCCGGCGATCAGGAAGGTGATGACCTGGTTGCGGATGTTGGCCGCATCCAGCGTGGTGCCGTCGGCCGGGTGGCGGGCGGTGAGCATCAGCCCGAGCAGGTCCCCGGCGGCGCTCTGGTCGGTGCCGGTGCGGGCGGCGATGACGTCGTCCACGACCCCGGCGAGGTAGTCGGCGTCCGCGCGGAAGGCGGCGTCGGCGGCCGTGTGGTCCTCGCCCGGGGTGCGGGCGAGGCGGGTCATGGCCCACTCCAGGCAGCGCACCATCGACTCGACGAAGGGGTGCGGCTCGGCCCGCCCGAAGGAGCCGAAGTCGTAGTCGAATCCGGCCAGGCCGATGGTGTCGAGGGTCATGCGGGTCATGTCGTCGGGGACGTCGACCGGCTGTCCGGCGCGGGCAGCACGGTCCCAGGAGTCGATGAGCCGGCGGGCCACCTTCAGCATCACCGGGTGGTAGGTCTTCATCGAGCCGAGCGCGAAGGCGGGCATGAGGACGTCATGCGCCCGGGCCCAGTTGGGCTCGTCGTTGTGGGCGGTGAACAGGCCGTCGGCGGTGAAGGCGCGCACGTTCTCCAGCGCGGGCCCGATGTGCTTGGCGAACCGCTCCTCGTCGGCGAGGTCCGCGACCAGGCCGGCATCGGCGACGAACAGGGCCTCACGCCCGTGCAGCCGGCGCACCAGCACCGGTCCATGGGTGCGCATCAGCTCCATGACCTGCTGGAGGGGGGTGCGTCCGGGCCCGGTGGCGGTGATGTCCACGACGGGGACGCCGGGCAGGGTGCGGGCCGGCTCGGGGTGCAGTGCGGTGGGGGGCATGGCGCGACAACCGCCTTTCGCAGAACGGAATCCTGCGCTCCAGGGTGGTCGACCGATCAGGGGCTCTCGGGCCGCGGCACTACACGATCGTGCAGTCGAAAGTCGACCCGAGGCCTTGCGCGCCTCCGGCGCGGGCGACGCGACACCGTCTGTGCACACCGCCTCCACGGGACCCGTGAAGTTGCCGGTGACCTGACTGTCCGTCTTGGATGGGCGGGAGAGCGGGAGGTGCGGGTGGAGGCAGAGCGGGCCGACGCGGTGGTGTGGCGCAACCGTGCGCTGACCCTCTTCGACCGGGTCGCCGTGCCGGTCGCGGTGTGCGACGTGCACGGCGAGGTGGTGCTCGCGAACCCGGCGATGGCCGCCGAGTGCGGTACGACGCCGGGGCGGCTGCGGGGCCGGGACGTGCTGGAGTTGTTCCGGCCGCAGGAGGCCACCCAGGTGGAGCGGATCGCCGAGGCGCTGCGGATGCGGCGCCGCTCGCGCTACCAGGTGTCCGTGCGCTGGAGTGCGCCCGGCGGCGCGGAGCGGTACGGGGAGCTGACGGCGGATCCGGTGAGCGACAGCGTGGACGTGACGCCGGCCCTGCTGGTGATGCTGCGGGTGCACGGCGAGCGCGCGGTCCGCCGTGCACCCGAGCCCGCCCCGGTCACGTCGGTGGAGGGCCGGGTGCTGGCGCTGCTGGCCCAGGGGGCCACCACGGCCCGGGCCGCGCGCGAGCTGGGCCTCAGCAAGGACGGCGTCACCTATCACCTGCGGCGCCTGTCGGCCCGCTGGAACGCGGCCAACCGGACCGAACTGGTCGCCCGCGCCTACGCCCTGGGGGTGCTCGTGCCGGGGGTGTGGCCGCCGGAGGCGAGGTCGGCGGAGGTGAGGTCGGTGGAGGCGAGGTCGGCGGAGGGCGGCTTCGAGTAGACCTGCCCGCGACCTCGGATGCGCGACCGTATCCGCGGCCTCGGATGCGCGGAAGCGGACGAGCGCGTGCCGGACCGTCTTCAGGTCCTGGTGGTGGTATCGGCCGCCTTCGCCCGGGTCGAGCGGTGGCCCGGACGCCCCCTGCGGCCAGATGGTCCACCGCCCGCCGGGCCCGCGGGCGGGCAGGCGGGCAGCACATCCCGGAAATCCCCGGGCGCACGTCAGCAGCACATCCCGGAAATCCAGTGGCCCACCCTCCCGTTGACTATCTAGGCTAGCCGTGAACCTAGAGCCTCTAGGTTCACGGCCCGGAATCCGGAAGGACCCCTCCCCATGAAGTCGCTCACCGAGCAGGACATCCGCAACTCGTTCATCAACTGCTCCAAGGGGGAGGCCAAGCGCCTGGCCGTCCCACGGGACCTCGGTGAACGCCCGTGGGACGACCTGGACTTCCTCGGCTGGCGGGATCCCGGCGCCCCCGACCGGAGCTATCTGGTCACCGAGCGGGACGGGCGGCTCGCCGGTGTCGCCCTGCGCTTCCCGGCCGCGCGGCGCGGGTTCCTGCACCGCAGCATGTGTTCGCTCTGCCTGACGACACATCCGCGGGGCGGGGTGTCCCTGATGACTGCCCGGAAGGCGGGCACGGCGGGCCGCGAGGGCAACTCGGCCGGGGTGTACATGTGCACGGACCTGGCATGCTCGCTGTACGTGCGCGGGAGGAAGCTGCCGCAGTCCGGGACCCGGTTCGAGGAGAGCCTGACCCTGGAGGAGCAGATCGCCCGTCTGACGGGACATCTGTCCGCGTTCGTCGACAAGCTCTGCGCCTGACGGCCGGTGCCGGTCAGCCGCCCGGGGTGAGCACGATCTTGCCCCGGTTGTCCCGGCTCTCCAACCGCTCGTGCGCGGCGCGCGCCTCGGACAGCGGCAGGACGGTCTCGACCGGCACCCGGTAGGCGCCGGCGGCCACCCGCTCGGCCAGTTCGCGCAGGTCGGGGCGTGGGTCCCAGCCGTGGATCTGCAGATTGGTGAGCTGGAAGCCGAGGATCGCGATGTTCTTCGGGTAGAAGTCGCGGGTGTCGACGGTGCTCGGCTCCAGGGCGACGTTGGCGAGCGCGACGACCCGGCCGCCGTGCGCCGTCTCGTGCAGGCTGTGCCCGAAGGCCCGGCCGCCCACGGCGTCGAGGACGACGTCGGCGCCGCGTCCGCCGGTCAGCCGGAGCACCTCCTCGACCTCGGCCTCGCCCGCGTGCCGGGAGGTGTCCACCACCTCGGCCGCCCCGAACCGCCCCGCCCACGCGGCCCTTTCGGCCGATCCGGCGAGGGCGACGACCCGCGCGCCGGCCTCGGCGGCGATCTGTACGGCCGCGGTACCGACGCCGCTCGCGGCAGCCTTCACGACGACCGTGTCCCCCTTGGCGACCCGGGCCAGCCGGCGCAGGCAGTACCAGGCGGAGAGCCAGGCCACGGGCAGGACCGCCGCCTCGGTCAGGTCCACCCCGTCGGGCAGCGGGGTCACACGGGCGGCGGGGACGGCGGCCAGTTCGGCGTAGAAGCCGGGTGAGTCGATGCCGTCGAGCGCCATGACCGGCTGCCCGACCCGGAGCCCCGTCACCCCCTCCCCCACCGCCGCAACGGTTCCGGCGGCCTCCGCACCGGGAACCAGCGGCGGGCGCCCGGCCCGGTGATACTTGCCGGCCCTGACCAGCGCGTCCGCGCGGTTCACCCCCGCCGCCGCGATCCGCACCAGCACCTGCCCGGGTCCGGCCACCGGGTCCGGCACCTCCACCGGCACCAGCACCTCGGGCCCGCCGAACTCCTCGATCCGCACCGCACGCATCCCACACCGTCCTGTCTCAGAAGGATCTGTTTGACACCGGTTGAACGGGTGACACGATGCGACACCTCTTCAATCAGTGTCAAGTCACCATCTGAAACGGTGTCGCCGGGGTAGGCTGACCCCATGACCCAGCCATCCGACCCGGCGCTCGCCTTCCCCTTCCTGGGCGGCCGCCCCTGTCTGGACTTCGTCGCCACACTCGGCAAACGGCACGCCACGCCCGTGGAGCGGCTCCCCGATCCCGGCGCCCTGGCCCGCTGGATCGCCGAGGCGGGGCTGTCCGCCGAGGACGGTCCGGTCCCGGTCACCGCGCGGGACCTGACCGAGGCCCGCACCCTGCGCGAGGCGGTCCACCGCGTCCTACGGTCGGCGATGGCCGGGCAGGAGCCCGACGCGGCCGATGTGCGACTGGTCAACGAGATGGCGGCCCGGCCGGACCTCGCGCCCCAGCTCGGACCCCGGCGCTGGACGGCGCGGCAGCCGGCGCGCGCCGCCCTCGCGAGCGTGGCCCGGGACGCAGTCCTGCTGGTCGGGGGCCCGCTGCTGGAGCGGGTCAAGAAGTGCGGGAACCCGGACTGTTCCCTGCTGTTCCTCGACGACTCCCAGGCCCGGCGCCGCCGCTGGTGCTCGATGGAACGCTGCGGCAACCTCGCCAAGGTCGCCGGCTACCGCTCACGCAACCGGGCCGCCCCGACGCGGTGAAGGTACGTTCGCCCCGCGTGCGGAACGGGAACAGGCCAAGGGATGCACGTCGTACGCAAGTGGAGCGAGCAACTCCTGCGCCTGGTGGGACGCCGTCGGGAGCCGGTGGTCGTCCAGACGCTGCGGTCGGCCACCGCGGCGACGATCGCCTATGTCGTGGCACTGCGCCTGAGCCCCGAGCCGGCCCCGCTGACCGCGCCCCTGACCGCGCTGCTGGTCGTCCAGGTCACCTTCTACGCCACCCTCACCAACGGCATCCGCCGGGTGAACTCGGTGGTGGCCGGGGTGCTGGTCGCCATCGCCTTCAGCCTGCTGGTGGGGCTGACCTGGTGGAGTCTCGCGCTGCTGATCGTGGCCTCGCTGGCCGTGGGGCACCTGGTGCGCGTCGACGAGTACGTGGCCGAGGTGGCGATCAGCGCCATGCTGGTGCTCGGTGTCACCACCGTCGGGTTCACGGCCTGGGCGCGGATCGTGGAGACACTGATCGGCGCGGTCGTCGGGATGGCCTGCAACCTGCTGCTGCCGCCCCCGGTGTGGGTGGACGAGGCCGGCGAGTCCATCGAGGGCCTGGCCCGCCGGGTGCGGCAGTTGATGCTGCGGATGGGCGAGGAGGCCGCGGGCCGGATCCCCTGGCAGCGGGCTGCCGAGCGGCTGCACGAGGCACGCCGGCTGGACCACGACATCGTCCGGGTGGACGCGGCGCTGCGGCAGGCCGAGGACAGTCTGCGGCTCAACCCGCGGGTCAAGGAGGGCCTGCTGCACCGGGTGGTGCTGCGCACCGGACTCGACACGCTGGAGATCTGCACGGTCGTCCTGCGGGTGCTGGCCCGCACCTTCACGGACCTGGCCAAGGCCCGCGGGCCCGAGCCGCTGTTCCCGCCCCCGGCCGGAGCCGTCATGGAACAGCTGCTGTCGGAGATCGCCGACGCGGTGGTCAGCTTCGCGGTGCTGGTCACCACCCACCTGCAGGAGAACGCCGAATCGGCCGAGGCGCGCCTTGCGGCAGAACTGAGCACGGCGGCCGCCACCCGTGACCGGCTGGCCGAGCTGCTCCGGGAGGAGGTCCGCGGGGAATGGACCAACTGGCAGCTGATGGGCGCCGTGCTGACCGAGGTGAACCGCATCATCGACGAACTCGACACCGAGCACCGCACCCGCCGCCTGCTGGAGGAACTGGACCTGGTGTCCCGCGAGCAGCGGGCGAGGCTGCCCCGGATGTCCCGGCTGCGCGAGCGCCTCGGCGTGCAGGAGGAGCTGTGGCGGAACCGTGCGGGGGTCGGCGAACGTTTTCCGTGAGGAGTGTCGGGGCGGGGCCGGCACCGGATGCGAAGGAGCGGGCCGATGGCCGAGGCTGCCGTACGGATCGACGGGAACACGCTGCGGCTGCCGGGCGGGGTGGCAGTGCGGTTCGTGCGCACGCTGCGGCTGCCCGAGACGGGCACACATCCGCTGCCGCCGGGGCTCGGCGAGTTCCCGGTCCGGCGGGTGGCCGACTACGCCGACCGGATCCCCGAGGAGTGGCGGGCGCGCGGTGGCGTGATGCTGCCGGTGTATCTGCGCGAGGCGATGTGGCTGAGCTTCGCCGGTACGGCGGAACCGGCCGCCCTGCAGGTGGGGGTGGGCAAGGTGTGCGCGGTCTCCGGCAAGCCCTGGCGCGACCGTCTCTCCCGCGACCCGCAGAACTACGTGGTGCTGCCCCGCCAGCCCTGGCTGGACGGCATCAACTCCGGCACGGGGACGGTCCGCCAGTTCGTCGCTGTGCCGCTCGGTCTGGGCGCGACCGTGGAGGGGCAGGTCACGGGCGAGGAGGTGTGGGGCGGGATCCAGCTGCAGTCCTTCCCGCTGAAGGAGGAGGCCCTGGGCGAGTGGCGGCGCCGCGAGCGGGAACGGCGCGAGCGAGAACGGAGCGCCCCCCGGGCGCGCGGGGCCGTCGGCGGCTTCGGGGGCCCGCCGCCGATGGGCGGATACGGCGGGCCCGTGCCCATGGCGGCGGCCGCCCCCGGCGGGCCCCCGCCGGCTCCCGCGGCCGCTCCCCCACGGCGGGCGGCGGCCATGGGCCTGGGCGTCGGCGGCTCGATGCGCCAGGAGGTCTACCAGGACGACCGGCCGCTCACGGACTGGTCCGATACCCCCGCCGGGCGGGTGTTCGTCCATCTGGTCACGCCGCCGGAATGGCGCCGCATCACGGGCGAGGCGCCCCCGCCGTCGCCGGTGGACCGGGCGGCGTACACGAGCGCCGGGCTGCCCTGGTACGACTACTACGACGAGGACGCCGAGGACCTCGCTCCCACGGACACCCTGGAGGCCGTCAAGCCTGTCGGCGACTGGATCGGGGACGATCTGGACCCCTGGCAGCAGCCGTCCCCGGGCCAGGTGACACCGCTGAAGGACGCCCAGGGCAGGCCGGTGGAGGACGGGGAGTGGTAGCCCGAGCCTGGTATTGCACGCTGCGCAACGCCCTTTGCCCTTCTTGCCTTTGACGGTGGTTTCGCGCCAGGGTGGCTGTCACGACCGGGGCAACCGAGGACCTGAGGTGCGGCATGGACACGGACGCGCGGGCGGGGCGACGGGGGTCCCCCCTGGTCGAGCGGAGTCGAGAGCTTGGGGGAGGCTGGACGAGGCGCCGGTTCGTCGGGGCCGTGGCGGGCGCGGCCGTCCACGGACATCTCGAACAGGCCCGCGGCCACCTGCTGGTCACCGCCGTCCTCATGGA
>NZ_JBFAET010000140.1:0-23778 GCF_040642095.1 Streptomyces sp. NPDC020362 | reverse complement strand
CCTACACCCTGCAACCTCCGGTTGCCGGTCCCGGCGCGCCGCCCGCTCCACCGGCGCCGCCGACCGGGGACCCCGTTGCGGTGCCGAAGCTGCCCGCAGGGTTCGAGCCCCAGCAGCAACAGCCCCTGCAGCAGCCGGTTCAGCCGCTGCAGGCCGAGCCTTCCCAGCCGGCGACTCCCGCTCCGTCCGCCGCGGTCGTGCCGGAGTCGGACAACGGGGACCTGGAGAGCGGGGCGACCATGCGGTTCTCCGCCGTCGCCCTGAAGCGTGAGATGGCCGAGATCGCGGAGCGTGCGGCTGCCGAGCAGAAGGCCACTGGGTCCGGAAGCGAGGCTTCCGCAGAGAGTGCCCGTGGTGACGAGGCCGAGGCGACGACAGAGCCGGAGGCGACGGCGACGGCGACGGACGACGCTGTGGTGGCCTCCGTGCCGGAGGCCCAGAAGGACGGCGCCGAGAGCGCGGTCACCGCGGCTGCGGACGCCGGGGAGTCGGATGTCGATACGACGGCGTCCGCCGAGTCCAGCGAATCCACCGGGTCCAGCGAGTCCACCGGGTCCATCTCGTCCAACGGGTCCACCGAGTCCACTGACTCCTCCCAGGCCGCCGAGGCGGTCAAGGAGTCCGGGGCCAATGCGACCGGGGCGGCCGGGACGGCCGATGGCGAGGATGCCCCCGAGGTCCCCGTAGCCGCGGCTGCCACGTCGTCCCACGACGGCACGGCCGCGGACGCCGGGCCCGATGCGTCGGCGCCCGCGGACGCCGCACCGCAGGACGGCGCAGCCGAGAACGCCGTACCGCAGGACGGCATGTCCGGGAACGGTGCGCCTCGGAGCGGCCCGTCTCAGGACAGTGCACCCCAGAACGCGGCCCCGGCCGCCCCCACCACCCCCCAGGACGCACCTCCCGCCTGGGCTCAGCCGCCGGCGGCGCAGAACGGGCTGCCCCCTCTGCCGCCGTCGTACCAGCCCGCCGCTCCCGCCCCTGCGGCCCAGTGGCCCGCGCAGGGCGCGCCGCAGCAGCCAGGGCCGATGCCCGGTCAGCCGCAGCCGGCCGCCGCGCAGGGTCCCGCGGGTGTGCCCGGGCAGCAGCCGTTCCAGCCGCAGGCGCCGCAGCCCGCACCCGCCGCCTGGAACCAGCCGGGCGCCCCCACGCCGCCGGCGCCCACTCCCTCGCAGCCCGAGCCCCATCCTGCACCGCAGCCCGGCCAGCCCTACGCCCCCGGCGCCCCCTCCGTCCCCGGCCCCACGGCAGCCCAGCCCGGCGCACCGGCTGCGGCACCGGCACCGCAGCCGGCCCCGAGCGGGCCCACTCCTCCGTCCGGCTACGGCTTCCCGCCGCCCGGCACGCCCAACCCGCAGGCCCAGCCCGGCGGTTACGGCTTCCCCCACCCGGGGCAGCAGCCGACTCCCAACGGTCCCACCCCTCCCTCCGGCTACGGCTTCCCGCCGCCCGGCACGCCCAACCCCCAGGCCCAGCCCGGCGGTTACGGCTTCCCCCACCCGGGGCAGCAGCCTCAGCCTCCGCTCAACCCCGAGTCCGCGCAGGCCGGCCAGGCTCCGCAGGCGCCCGCCGACCCCCGTGCCGGTGCGGCCTGGCCGCAGCCCATCCAGCACGACCAGCGGCAGATGACCAACCCGGGTGCCGCGCCGCTGGGTTACACCGCGGCCGTGGAACTGTCCTCGGACCGGCTGCTCAACAACAAGAGGCAGAAGGCGAAGAGCGGCCGGCCCGCTGCCGCCGCGTCGCGTTTCAAGCTGGGCGGGAAGAAGGAGGAGGCCGAGCGGCAGCGGAAGCTGGAGCTGATCCGCACGCCGGTGCTGTCCTGCTACCGCATCGCGGTCATCAGCCTGAAGGGCGGCGTCGGCAAGACCACCACGACCACCGCCCTCGGCTCCACGCTCGCCTCCGAGCGGCAGGACAAGATCCTCGCCATCGACGCCAACCCGGACGCCGGCACACTCGGCCGCCGGGTGCGACGCGAGACCGGTGCGACGATCCGTGACCTGGTCCAGGCGATTCCGTACCTCAACTCGTACATGGACATCCGGCGGTTCACGTCCCAGGCGCCCTCCGGTCTGGAGATCATCGCCAACGACGTCGACCCGGCCGTCTCGACCACGTTCAACGACGAGGACTACCGACGCGCCATCGACGTGCTCGGCAGGCAGTACCCGGTCATCCTCACCGACTCGGGCACGGGTCTGCTGTACAGCGCGATGCGCGGGGTGCTCGACCTCGCCGACCAGCTCATCATCATCTCGACGCCGTCCGTCGACGGGGCGAGCAGTGCCAGTACGACCCTGGACTGGCTGTCCGCGCACGGGTACGCCGACCTGGTGTCCCGATCGATCACCGTGATCTCCGGGGTACGCGAGACCGGCAAGATGATCAAGGTCGAGGACATCGTCTCCCACTTCGAGACGCGCTGCCGCGGCGTCATCGTGGTGCCGTTCGACGAGCATCTGGCCGCGGGTGCCGAGGTCGACCTCGACATGATGCGGCCGAAGGTGCGGGAGGCGTACTTCAATCTCGCCGCCATGGTCGCGGAGGACCTCGTACGGCATCAGCAGTCGCACGGACTGTGGACCAACGACGGCAACCCGCCGCCGGTGGCCGCCCCTCCGATGCCCGGACAGCCGATGCCCGGCCAGCCCATGCCCGGCCAGCCCATGCCCGGCCAGCCCTACCCGCAAGGACAGCCGCACCCGCAAGGACAGCAGCCGCACTCGCCGGGCCAGCCCTACCCGCAGGGGCAGCAGCCGTATCCGCCCCAGCAGGGTCAGCCGTACCCGCAACAGGCCCCCGGTCAGGCGCTGTACACCGGGCCGCCGCAGCCCTATCCGGCGCAGCAGCCGTACCCGCAGGCCCCGGGCCAGCCCTACCCGCCGCAGGCACCCGGTCAGCCCTACCCGCCGCAGCAGGGCCACCCGCAGCCTCCCCAGGGGCAGCAGCCGGCCCAGCCCCAGCAGGGACAGCAGCCGCCCCAGCAGTAGGACGGCACGAAGAAGGGCGGCCGGTGCGTCTTCCGCACCGGCCGCCCTTTCGCTGCGCGAAGAAGACGAAGAAGGCCTGGTCCCAGGGCCTGGTCCTGGCCTAGTCCTCCGCCGCCACGATCTCCCGGCACCGCTTCACATCCGCGGCCATCTGCTCCAGCAGGGCCTCCAGCGACTCGAACTTCGCCTGGCCGCGTACGTAGGCCAGGAAGTCGACGGCGACGTGCAGCCCGTACAGGTCGAGGCCGACGCGGTCGATGGCGTACGCCTCCACCGTGCGCTCGGTGCCGTCGAACTGCGGGTTGGTGCCGACCGAGATCGCGGCCGGCATGATCTCGCCCTGCGCGTGCAGGTAGCCGGCGTACACGCCGTCGGCGGGGATCGCGGTGTGCGGGAGCGTCTCGACGTTGGCCGTGGGGAATCCCAGCTCGCGGCCGCGCTGGGCACCGCGGACGACCACGCCCTCCACCCGGTGCGGGCGGCCCAGGATCTCGCGGGCGCCGGCCACGTCGCCCTCGGCGACCAGGCGCCGGGTCAGGGTCGAGGAGAACGGCTCGCCGCCGCCCGCCTCGCCGGTGACGTACAGGTCCACGGCCTCCACCTCGAAATCGTAGATCTTGCCCTGTTCGGCGAGGAACTCCACGGTGCCGGCCGCCTTGTGCCCGAAACGGAAGTTCGGGCCCTCGACGACCGCCTTGGCGTGCAGCTTGTCGATCAGGACCTTGACCACGAACTCGGCGGGCGACAGCTTCGAGAACTCGGTGGTGAAGGGAAGGATGAGGCACGCGTCGACGCCCAGCTCCGCCATCAGCTCCGCGCGGCGGTGGTGCGGGGCGAGCAGCGGGGGGTGGCTGCCGGGGCGGACGACCTCGCTCGGGTGCGGGTCGAAGGTGACGACGACGGCCGGGACACCCAGCTCACGGGCGCGGTCCACGGCGTGCTTGATGATCAGCTGGTGGCCGCGGTGGACGCCGTCGTAGGAACCGATGGTGACGACGCTGCGCCCCCAGTCCTGGGGGATGTCCTCCAAGCCACGCCAGCGCTGCACTGTGACCGCTCCTCGAACCCGTGTCCGTGTCTACCGTTGACCTCTTGTGCAGGTCTAAGGGTGCCATGCCGGGTGCCCGGGGCCCGCATCGGCATGGGTGCTGTGACCGGGCGCACGTCCGCCGGCCCGGATCAGGCCGGTACCTGGACCCCCGCCAGGTTCTCGATCATGCGACGGGCGCTGGGGCCCACCACCACCTCCCAGTCCTGGGGGCTTTCGCCCAGCCAGCCGGCCATCCGCACGGCGAAGCCGGGCACGTGCCGGGCCAGGACGACCAGCCCCCAGTCGAAGCGGGTGGCGCCGTCGGGGGTGCGGACGAGGAGGAGGCCGGTGCGGTGGACCAGTGCGCGCAGCTCCGCGTCCCGGCCCTCGCCGTGCGGGGCCGCCGCGTGCAGAAGGGTCTCCAGGACGGCCGGGTCCTCCTCGCGGGCGAGGAGGAAGTCCAGCAGTTCGCGGCGCAGCAGCCGGGAGGCGGGGGCGCCGGGGGCGGCGAGCACGGTCGCCAGGGCCACCCGGACCGGTTCGGGACCGCCGTCGAGGAGCCCGGTGACCAGCGGCAGCAGGACGGAACGGACCGCGGGTCCCTGGTCGAGACAGCGGTCCACGTACGCGGCCACATACCCGGCGGTCTCCGGCCGCGCCCCCACCGTCTCGCGGACGAGGGCGGCTACCCGGCGGGCGAGGGCCGGGGTGGTGACGTCGGCGAGCGTGCGCAGCGTCTCCCCGGCGTCCGGGCCGTGGCGCAGGCGGGCGCGGAAGGCCTGCAGGACCGGTTCGGTGTGGGTGGTCAGAGCCGGGACCAGGGCGTGGGGCGGGAGCTGCGGGTCGCCGTCGGCGAAGTGCCGCAGAGCCTCGTCGAGGTGGCGGTCGCGGGTGTGCGGATCGCGGACCAGGAGGGCGAGGGCACCGCCGTGCAGGGTGCAGTCGGCGGGGCGGGCGAGCAGGGCGAGGGCGGCGTAGCGCAGCAGTTCGCGGTCGGGCGCCGAGCGGGCATGGGGGGCGGTGCGCAGCGCGAACGCCACGGCCGCCACCCGGCGGGCGGGACGTTCGTCGTGCGCCCAGCGGTCGACGGCCCGGCAGACGGCCGAGGGTTCGTCCTCGGCGAGGACCGTGAGCAGTTCGTCGGCCCTGGGGTGCGCGCTCTGCGCGAGCGCCTCGGTGAGGTCGTCCAGGGCGTCGTGCCGGTGCGTGTGCAGCAGGGCCTGCGCGGCGGTCGCCACGGTGGCGTCCGGGGTCGCGGGCAGCGGCCGCTCGTCGTCGAACCAGTGGATGAGGTGCGGCTGTACGGCGGCGGGGTCGGCGGCGAGCAGCCGGGCCACGGCGTCCAGGTACCGCTCCTCCGTGGCCCCGTCCTCGGCCGCGACAGCGGATTCGGACACGGTCGTGGACTCGGAGACGACGGTGGACTCGGACACGGCGGCGGACTCGGAGACGTCCGTAGGCGCGTCGGCGCCGTCGAGCGCTTCTACGTCGACTCCGCGTCCATCCGAGCCCACGCGCCGACGACCGAAGCTCTCTCGCTCGCCCCAGCCCCCACGGTCGTTCAAGCCCACTCCCTCGCGCAGGCTCCCTCCCCCGCCAGAGCCCCCTCCCTCGTACGAACCCCTTGCCGCCCCCGAGCCCACTGCCTCACACAGGCCCACTCCCTCGCCCGAGCCCCCTCGCTCGCCCGCGTGCCCGCGCTCCCCCGTACCGTCCGCCTCCGACGGTGCCCCGTCCGCCAGGACCAGTTCTCGCAGGAGTGCGAAGCGCTCGGTTTCGGGGAGGGGCAGGGCGAGCCAGAAGGCGGGGCCGAACTCGGCGGGTACGGGCCGTTGCGTACGGCGCCAGCCCACGATCCGGTCTGCGACAAGGCGCAGCACTTCGGTGTACGGCATCGCGTCCGGGACCTGGAGCAGGGTCCTGGCGAGCAGCCGGGCGGCCCACCAGGAGGTGGGGTCCCGGTCCAGGGAATCGGCCAACTCCGCCAGCTTGAGGCAGAGTTGATGGGGTCCGTGCTGGCGTCCGAGCAGGAGCAGGGCCTGGACGACCGGGCCGATCCGGTGGTGCGGAACGGGGAGCAGATGGGCTCCGCCGGGGGTGCGGGTGCGGTGCACCAGGGCGCGCAGGGCCTCGTCCAGGTCGAGGTGCATGCCCTGGATCCAGTCGGCCAGCTCCTCGTACGCGAAGCGGTAGCCGCCGCCGGCCGGGACCAGCAGGCCCTCGGTGAGCACGGCGGAGGCCCAGCCGGAGCCGCCGCCGAGCCGGGCCGGAACGGGTCCCCAGGGGAACACCGCCTCGAAGGAGGCCCGGTCCAGCTCGCCCTGGCCGGGGCCGAGGCTGCGCCGGGCGGCCTCGTGCACCTGCCCGGCCACCCGGGCGGCGAGCCGCCGTACGGCCGTGCCCCGCAGTCCGCTCTCGGCGGCGAGGCGGACCGCGATGCGCAGGCACATCAGGTCGAGGTGAGCGGCGAAGACCTCGTGCCGGTCGACGGAACGGGCGGGCGGGACGTCCGGGAGGGCGGCGCGGACCTCGGACAGGAGGCGCAGGGTGAGCGGATGCCGGGCGTCCCGGCCGGCGAGGGCACCGTCGGGGATGCCGTAGCGGGAGCGGGCCCGGCAGGCCTCGTCCGCGGTGAGGTCCGCGACCCGCACACAGGGCGGACGGCCGGCCGCATCGCCCGCCGGCAGATGGCGGAGGTCCGCCGGGAACGCCGCTCCGGCGCGCTCCCAGTACTCCTCCCGGCAGGCCACCACCAGCCGGGCCCCGGTCCTGCTCAGCCACTCGGCCGTCCCGCTGGTCCACTCGGACAGCCGGTGGGCGAGGACGGGTGGCATCTCCTCGGGGCCGTCGAGCAGGAGCAGCAGCGGACGACCGGTCTGCCCGGCGAGGCGGGCCAGCCGCTCGGGAGTGACGTCGCCGAGGTCGGCGGGGCACACGGAGCGGGACGCGGCGACGATCCGGGCCGCGCGGTCCAGGGCACGGCGGGCGGCGTCGGCCACGGAGCCGTCGGTGTCGCTCAGGTCTGCGCCGCGCAGCCACAGGGTGGGTGCGGGCCGCTCGCTCCGGCTGCGGCGGGCGGCGAGGGCCGTGAGTTCGGTCGTACGACCGCTGCCCGGGTCGCCGACGAGGCCCAGCACGCTCCGGTCGCCGTCGGTGAAGGCGTCCAACTCCCGCACCAGGTCGGCTCGTTGGATCGGGCGTACTGGACCGGGACCGGCCGCGCCGACGTACCCGGCGAGGGCGCCCGGCGGGCCGTCCTGGCCCACCGAGGTGGCGGTCAGCTCCAGGACGCCGGCCAGGTTGAGGTCGGCGTCGTAGGCGGGCACGGTGGCGGCGTTGCGGGCGAGCAGCTCGGCCAGCGGGCCGTCGGCCGGCCGCAGGGGGGCCGCGAATCCGGCGTCGCGCTGGGCGGAGTGCAGGGCTGTGCCGAGGATGCCGAGCACCGCGCCGGTGGCCGCGTCGAGCACCGGTCCCCCGGCCGCGCCGCCGCCGAGCCGCAGCGCGTCCCGGCCGGCCGTGCCGATGGCCAGCTCCAGGGCGTCCTCGAGGTGGTGGAAGCGGTCCGTGGCGGTGTATGTCACCCGGGTGGCGGCCAGGACCCGTGCCTCGCGCCAGCAGCCGGCGGCGATCCGGACGTAGGTGCCGGCCCCGATGTGTTCCCGGACGGTCAGCGCAAGGGGGTCCACCCGCAGGCCCTCGGTGCGGATCAGGGCCAGGTCGAGCGCGGGGAGCGGGATGACGGCGTCGGCGCCGACCACGCAGGACCGGTCCCCCGCGGCCCGCAGGACCAGGCGGGGCAGGCCGTCGACGACCTCGTGGCTGGTGAGGAGGGTGCCCTCGTGGTCGGCGAGGAACCCGATCCCGCGGAGACGGCCGGCCAGGTCGTGGATCTGGACGAGGACGTCTGTGCGAGCGGGCCCGCCGGTGCGGTGCGCGTCGTCCGTGCGGTTGCCGTCCCGGTTCGCCGCCCGGGTTCTCTCCCGGTGCTGCTCCCGGGGCCGGCCGAAGACGCCGGTACGGATCTCGTCGCCGCCCCGACCCGCCATGGCCGTACCTCCCCGCCCGTACACCCGTGCCCTTGTTCTCGACGGTAGGCGGGTGGTGATCAGTGGGACAGCTCGCGGGACGAAAGCGCCCCCTTCCGCTCCCCCGCTTCACTCCGAGCGCCTGCCCGGTCGGGTGAATAGGACGGTGCGGCTGGATACACCCTAGGGGTGGGGGAACCGAGGGGGGACCGTGGAGCGGCGGCAGTGGCAGGACCCCGTGGCCGCCGCTCCACGGGCAGACACCCGTGGGGCCGTTGCCGACCCGCGCGATCGGTACGTACGCGTGCGGTCGACGACGCGCGCGGTTTTGAGGACGCTTGCGGTCGAGGACCCCTGCAGCCGCAGAGAAGCGCCGTCATGGAGAAGTGCGGTCGCAGAGAGGCGCGGACCGGTACGGACCCTGCGGATCCCCACCGGTCCGCCATGGGTTCGGTGCCGGTCAGGCGAAGACGGCCAGGCTCTTCGCCTTGCCCTTGTGCTGCTCGACCAGCGCGATGAAGCGCCCTTCGGGGTCGAACACGGCGATGGGCCCCGCGCCCGCGTACTCGTCGGGCATCTCCAGCCGGACACCGTTGAGGAGCAGCCGGGAGCGCTTGGCGTCCACGTCCCAGCGCGGGAACGCGGCCGCGGCGGCCTCGGCGATCGGCATCACGGTCAGCTCCTCCTGGAGCCGCTCCAGCGTCTTTGCGGAGTCGATCTTGTACGGACCGACGCGAGTGCGGCGCAGCGCGGTGAGGTGGCCGCCGACGCCCAGGTCGGCGCCCAGGTCGCGGGCGAGAGCGCGAATGTAGGTGCCGGAGGAGCAGACCACCGAGACCACCAGGTCGAGCACGGCCGTGCCGTCGTCGGCCACGGCGTCGCGGACGTCGTACACGGTGAAGGAGGAGACCGTCACCGGCCGGGCGGGGATCTCGAAGTCCTCGCCCTCGCGGGCCCGCTTGTACGACCGTACGCCGTCGATCTTGATGGCGCTGACCTTGGACGGCACCTGCATGATGTCGCCGGTCAGCTTGGCGATGCCGGCGTCGACGGCCTCCCGGGTCACCTTGGACGCGTCGGTGGAGGATGTGATCTCCCCCTCGGCGTCGTCGGTGACGGTGTTCTGGCCCAGCCGGACCGTGCCCAGGTACTCCTTCTCGGTGAGGGCGAGATGCCCGAGGAGCTTGGTGGCGCGCTCCACACCGAGGACGAGGACGCCGGTGGCCATCGGGTCGAGGGTGCCGGCGTGGCCGACGCGGCGGGTGCGCGCGATGCCGCGCATCTTGGCGACGACGTCGTGCGAAGTGAAACCCGACGGCTTGTCGACGATGACGAGGCCGTCGGGCGTGGTGTGCTTCTGGGTCATTCCGCGGCGTCGCCGTCCGTCTCGGTCGTGTCGTCGTCGGCCGGCTTGCGGTACGGGTCCGCGCCGGCCGCGTAGGACGCGCCCGCGGAGGCCTCGCGGACCTTCGCGTCGGACTGCCGTGCCTTGTCGAGGAGGTCCTCGATGGTCCGGGCGGTGTCGGGCAGGGCGTCGGCGACGAAGGTGAGGGTCGGCGTGAACTTCACGCCCGCCGCACGGCCGACCTCGGAGCGCAGGATGCCCTTGGCGCTCTCCAGGCCGGCGGCCGCGGCCTGCCGCTCCTCGTCGTCCCCGTAGACCGTGTAGAAGACGGTCGCCTCCCGCAGGTCACCCGTGACCCGGGTGTCCGTGATGGTGACGTGCGAGCCGAGCCGCGGGTCCTTGATCCCGCGCTGCAGCTTCTGGGCCACCACCTCCCGGATGAGGTCCGCCAGCCTTTTCGCCCGCGCGTTGTCGGCCACTGGTCCGTCTCCCGTTCTTTCTTCTTCTTGCGTTCTGTGGTCAGTCGTCGTCGCCGTGGAAGCGCCGTCGTACGGACAGCAGCTCCACTTCGGGGCGGCCGGCGACCAGCCGTTCACACCGGTCCAGTACGTCGGTGAGGTGCGCCGCGTCGCCGGAGACCATGGCCAGGCCGATGATCGTTCGCCGGTGGAGATCCACGTGGTCCACCTCCGCCGCGCTCACTGCGTACTTCCGCTGGAGTTCGGCGACGATCGGGCGGACGACGGAGCGCTTCTCCTTCAGCGAGTGGACGTCGCCGAGGAGGAGGTCGAAGGACAGAGTCCCCACGTACATGTGTGTAGCCGGTTCACCCGCCGGTACGGGATCGATGGCCCCGGGTCCGTGTGGCCGGGGACATCAAGAACGGTACCGCGTACCTGCCGGTGACTCGACAGGGTTTCGGCACCGTGGGCTGCGGCCGCTGCCTGGGGGCTCCGCCCCCAGAACCCCGGTTTCCCACCCGTCCACCCGTCTCGGTTGGCCGAAAGGGTGTCCTGTCGGCCGACCGAGTCGGGTGGCGGGTGGGCATAGGCGAGGGTCCGGGGGGCGGAGCCCCCGGGAACGGCGCGCTGGCCGACAGGACCGGAGTCCCGTCGGCCAGCACGAACCGTGGGCATTACGCCCGCGGCTTCTCCCGCATCTCGTACGTCGCGATGACGTCGTCGACCTTGATGTCGTTGAAGTTTCCGAGGTTGATACCACCCTCGTAGCCTTCGCGGATCTCGGTGACGTCGTCCTTGAAGCGACGCAGGCCCTCGATGTTGAGGTTCTCCGCGATGACCTTGCCGTCGCGGACGAGGCGTGCCTTGGTGTTGCGCTTGACCTCGCCCGAGCGGATGAGGACACCGGCGATGTTGCCCAGCTTGGACGACTTGAAGACCTCGCGGATCTCCGCCGTGCCGAGCTCGACCTCCTCGTACTCCGGCTTGAGCATGCCCTTGAGGGCCGCCTCGATCTCCTCGATCGCCTGGTAGATGACCGAGTAGTACCGGACGTCCACACCCTCGCGCTCGGCCATCTGCGCCGCGCGGCCGGCCGCACGGACGTTGAAGCCGATCACGATGGCGTCGGAGCCCATCGCCAGGTCGATGTCCGACTCCGTGACCGCACCGACACCGCGGTGCAGGACGCGGATGTCGACCTCTTCGCCGACGTCCAGCTGGAGCAGGGACGACTCGAGCGCCTCGACGGAACCAGAAGCGTCACCCTTGATGATGAGGTTGAGCTGCTGGACCTCGCCGGCCTTGAGCACCTTGTCCAGGTCCTCGAGCGAGACACGGCGCGTGCGCTTGGCGAACGCGGCGTTGCGCTCACGGGCGGCGCGCTTCTCGGCGATCTGACGGGCCGTACGGTCCTCGTCGACCACCAGGAAGTTGTCGCCCGCACCCGGGACGTTGGTCAGGCCCAGGACCTGGACCGGCGTCGACGGGCCCGCCTCGGCGACGTTGTTGCCGTTGTCGTCGAGCATGGCGCGGACTCGGCCGTAGGCGTCGCCCACGACCATCGTGTCGCCGACCCGCAGCGTGCCTCGCTGGACGAGGACCGTCGCCACGGCACCGCGGCCGCGGTCGAGACGGGACTCGATCGAGATGCCCTGCGCGTCCTGGGCCGGGTTGGCCCGCAGGTCGAGCGAGGCGTCGGCCGTGAGGACCACGGCCTCGAGCAGCGAGTCGATGTGCAGACCCTGCTTGGCGGAGATGTCGACGAACATCGTGTCGCCGCCGTACTCCTCGGCCACCAGGCCGTACTCGGTCAGCTGACCGCGCACCTTGGTCGGGTCGGCACCCTCGACGTCGATCTTGTTGACCGCGACGACGATCGGGACGTCGGCCGCCTTCGCGTGGTTGAGCGCCTCGACCGTCTGCGGCATGACGCCGTCGTTGGCCGCGACGACCAGGATCGCGATGTCGGTCGACTTCGCACCACGGGCACGCATGGCGGTGAACGCCTCGTGACCCGGGGTGTCGATGAAGGTGATCCTGCGCTCTTCGTCGTTGACCTCGGTCGAGACCTGGTAGGCACCGATGTGCTGGGTGATGCCGCCGGCCTCGCCCGCGATGACGTTCGTCTTGCGGATGGCGTCGAGCAGTCGGGTCTTACCGTGGTCGACGTGACCCATGACGGTGACGACCGGCGGACGGACCACCAGGTCCTCCTCGTCGCCCTCGTCCTCGCCGAACTCGATGTCGAAGGACTCGAGCAGCTCGCGGTCCTCCTCCTCGGGGCTGACGATCTGAACCTCGTAGTTCATCTCGCCCGCGAGGAGCTGCAGCGTCTCGTCGGAGACGGACTGCGTGGCCGTGACCATCTCGCCGAGGTTCATCATGACCGCGACGAGGGACGCCGGGTTGGCGTTGATCTTCTCCGCGAAGTCGGTGAGCGACGCGCCGCGGGAGAGACGGATGGTCTCGCCGCCGCCGCGCGGCAGCATCACGCCGCCGACGCTCGGGGCCTGCATGGCCTCGTACTCCTGGCGACGCTGCCGCTTCGACTTGCGACCGCGACGCGCGGGACCGCCGGGACGGCCGAAGGCGCCCTGCGTGCCACCACGGCCACCGGGACCACCGGGACGGCCACCGAAGCCGGGACGGCCACCGCCGCCACCGCCGGGACCACCGGGACGGCCGGCGAAGCCACCGCCGCCACCGCCGCCGCCGGGACCACCGGGACGACCGGCGAAGCCGCCGCCACCGCCGCCACCCGGACGACCGGCGAAGCCGCCGCCACCCGGACGACCGCCGCCGCCACCGGGACGACCGCCGCCGCCACCGGGACCACGGCCGCCGGGGCCACCGCCACCGGGACGCGGGCCGGCAGCAGGACGCTGCGGCATCATGCCGGGGTTCGGACGCGGACCGGCCGGGCCGGGACGCGGGCCACCCTGCGGACGGGGCATGCCGGAGGGCGACGGACGGGAACCGCCCGGAGCCTGCGGACGCGGACCGCCGCCCTGGGCGCCGGGCGCCTGCGGACGGGGACCGGCGCCGGGAGCACCGGGACCGCCGGGACGCGGGCCGCCCTGCGGACGGGGCGCCTGCGGGCGGGCCATGCCGGTGGAGCCACCGGAGGTGAAGGGATTGTTGCCCGGGCGGGGACCCGCCGGACGGGCACCCGGACGCGGAGCCTGACCACCGGGGCGCTGACCACCCTGGCCCGGACGGGCCTGGCCCTGACCGGAAGCGGCCGGACGGCCGCCGGGCTTGGGAGCACCGGGGCGGGCGCCGGGACGCGGACCCTGGGCGGCCGGAGCCTGCGGGGCCTGCGCGGCCGGAGCGGCCGGCGGAGCGGTGAACTCCGGGGCGGCCGGGGCCGGGCGGGGCGCGGGCTTCGGACCCGGAACCGGACGCGGGCCCGGCGCCGGTGCGGGGGCCGACGGGGCCACGGGTGCCGACGGAGCAGCGGGCTGCTGAGCCGTCGGAGGCTTGGGGGCCGGCGGCCTCGGGGCAGCCGGACGGGCCGCCTGCGCCGGAGAAGGCGCGGCGGGCTTGGGGGCGGCCTTGCGGGGGGCGGGCTTGCCGGCGGACTTGCCGGAACCACCACCCTGGAAGGCGTCGGTCAGCTTACGTACAACGGGCGCTTCGATGGTCGAAGACGCCGAACGGACGAATTCACCGAGTTCCTGGAGCTTGGCCATGACGACCTTGCTCTCAACGCCGAACTCCTTGGCGAGTTCGTAGACCCGGACCTTAGCCACTTCGCTCCTCTGAGGTCCGGGTGAAGCCGGACCGTCGCTAGTTCATGGGCGTACTCATCGCGTACTCATCGAGTGCTCATCGCAATCTCGACCTGCTTTCGACTCGCGAGGTACCAGGCCGCACGGGGGGTTCCGCGCGACGTGCTTTCTTGCCGTGTTGCCTGCTCAGCAACTCTCTGTCTGCTCGACGTACTGGCGCAACGCCTTTATGTCGAGCGGCCCCGGGACGCGCAGCGCCCGTGGGAACGCCCGGCGGCGTACCGCCTGGTCGAGACAGACCGGGTCGGGGTGTACATAGGCACCCCGGCCGGGCAGCGTACCGCGAGGATCGGGAACGCACTGTTCCTGGTCCGCCACGGTGCGCAGCAGATCGTCTTTGGCCGCTCGCTGCCTGCACCCCACACAGGTGCGTTCAGGGCATGCACGGGCACGCGTCCGGCCAGACACTGCTTAGTCTACCTCCCCGTGGCGACCTCACCCCTTCGGGGGAAAAGTCGAACAGTTGCTCACTGCAGGCTGTCGTGATCTCAGCGGCGTGCGGCCGAGATCTATTCCCCGGCGCGCTCGCCGGCCTGCTCGGTGTCCGGCCGGATGTCGATCCGCCAGCCGGTGAGCCGGGCCGCGAGCCGGGCGTTCTGCCCTTCCTTGCCGATCGCCAGCGACAGCTGGTAGTCCGGCACGGTCACCCGGGCGGAGCGGGAGGCCATGTCGACGACCTCCACCTTGCTCACCCGAGCGGGTGACAGCGCGTTCGCCACCATCTCGGCCGGGTCGTCCGACCAGTCGACGATGTCGATCTTCTCGCCGTTCAGCTCGCCCATCACGCTGCGCACCCGGCCGCCCATGGGGCCGATGCAGGCACCCTTGGCGTTCAGGCCCGAGCGGGTGGACCGTACGGCGATCTTAGTGCGGTGACCGGCCTCGCGGGCGATCGCCGCGATCTCCACCGACCCGTCGGCGATCTCCGGCACCTCCAGGGCGAAGAGCTTCTTCACCAGGTTGGGGTGGGTGCGGGAGAGGGTCACGGACGGGCCGCGAACGCCCTTGGCGACGCGGACGACGTACGACCGCAGCCGCATGCCGTGCGGGTACGTCTCCCCGGGGACCTGCTCCTGCGCCGGCAGGATGGCCTCCAGCTTGCCGATGTCCACGAGCACGTTCTTCGGGTCGCGGCCCTGCTGGACCACACCGGTGACGATGTCGCCCTCGCGGCCGGCGTACTCGCCGAGCGTGGCGTCGTCCTCGGCGTCGCGCAGCCGCTGCAGGATCACCTGCTTGGCCGTAGTGGCGGCGATCCGGCCGAAACCCGAGGGGGTGTCGTCGAACTCGCGGGGCTCCTGGCCCTCCTCGAGGTCCTCCGGGTCCTCCTTCGCCCACACGGTCACATGCCCGGTCTCCCGGTTGAGCTCCACGCGCGCGTGCCGGCGGCTTCCCTCGGTGCGGTGGTAGGCGATGAGGAGGGCCGACTCGATCGCCTCGACCAGCAGGTCGAAGGAGATCTCCTTCTCCCGAACCAAGCCCCGCAGGGCGCTCATGTCGATGTCCACGGCTACGCCTCCTCCTCTTCCTTCATGTCCTTCTTGTCCTTGCGGTTGAACTCGACCTGCACGCGCGCCTTGGCGATCTCCGGGAAGCCGAGTCTGCGGGTGGTGGCCTTGCGGCCCTTCACGCCGGGCACCTCGACATCGATGCCCTCCTCGTCGACCGTCAGGATCCGGGCGACCAGCTCGTCACCCTCGGTCAGCTGGAACTTCACGAGCCGGTCGGTGGCGCGCACGAAGTGCCGGTGCTCGGAGAGGGGGCGCTCCGCGCCGGGGGTCCCGACCTCCAGGTCGTAGGCGGCGTCACCCATCGCGTCGGTCTCGTCGAGCTTCGCCGAGAGCGCGCGGCTCACATCGGCGATCGCGTCCAAGTCCGCTCCGGTGTCGGAGTCGACGACCACGCGCAGCACCCGCTTGCGTCCGACGGAGTCGACAGCGATCTCTTCGAGATCCAGCCCCTGGGAGGTGACGAGCGGTTCCAGAAGCTCTCGCAGCCTCTCGCTCTGGGTGGTGCTCATCCGGGTGACTCCTCGGCCGCGTGTGCTGTTGTGGGATGGGTCGCGTGTCTGGTCAAAGGGTATCCGGTCGAGGAGAGTGTTGCCGTCCACCTGTGTCCGGTCGGTGCCGGTGAGTGGTGTGCGCGGGGCGCGCGGGTACGGTGATCACGGGCGTGCCGCCCGTTGTCTGGTCTTCCTTTCGCACGAGTGCCCCGAGGACGTCTGCAGTGCCGTACCCGCCGCCGCGCACCCCCTCGGGGCCGCGCAGAAGATCCCTGCTCGCCTCGGCCGCCGGGGCCGCCCTGCTGGTGGGCTGCTCGGCCGATCCGGACTCCGACGGCGGCGGCGCCCCTTCGGTGACCGAACGGGCACGCGCGCGTGCGGCCCGGGACAGCGGGGCGCTGCTGGAGCGGTACGACGCCGTGCTCGCCATCCATCCGGCGCTGGCCCAGCGGCTGCGGCCGCTGCGCACCCAGGTGGCGGCACACGCGGAGGCGTTCGGCGGCACGGGCGCCGGCAAGTCGCCGTCCCCCAGGGCATTCACGACGGCCTCCGCGACGTCCGCCTCGACCCTGCCGGCCGTGCCCGCCGTCGAGAAGGACGCCCTCGCCGGCCTCGCCGCGGCCGAGCGCGCCCTAGCCGACCGACGGGCCGAGGCCCTGCTGGAGGTGCCGGGTGAACTGGCCCGGCTGATGGCCTCGGTGGCGGCGGCCGGGGCTGCGCACGCGTTTCTGCTGACCGAGGGGGCCAAGTGAGTGACGGGGCCGGGAAGGACGAGCTGACCGCGCTGCAGGCGGCGCTGGCGGCCGAGCACGCGGCGGTGTACGGGTACGGCGTCGTCGGCGGGCGGATCGACCAGCGGCGGCGGCCCGAGGCGCAGGCGGCCTACGACGCGCACCGGGCCCGCCGGGACGCGCTGGTGCACGACGTGCGTGACCTGGGTGCCGAGCCGGTCGCCGCGAGCGCCGCCTACGCGCTGCCGTTCCCGGTGCCGGACGCGGCCTCCGCGGTGCGGCTGGCCGCCCAGTTGGAGGAGCGGGTGGCGGGGGTCTACTCGGACCTGGTGCGGGCGGCGACCGGCCGGCGGCGCGGCGCGGCCGCGGGGGCGTTGCGGGAGGCCGCGGTGCGGGCGGTGCGCTGGAGCGGGGAGAGCGTAGCCTTCCCTGGGCTCGCCGAGCGGGCCGGTGACGATACAGGTGCGGCCGGACCCCGGACCTCGGCGTCCCCGACGACGTGACCGCGCAGCCGCCCAGCGGCAGACCCAGGAGGAAGGAACAACTCGCGCATGGCTTTCGAACCGCCCCGGCGGCTGGTGCGGGCGCTCGGTGAGACGGCACCGGCCGGCGACGACTGGCTGGCACGGCTGCCCGAGGCGGCCGAACGGGCGGTCGCCCGGCGCGAGTTGAGCGTGGAACGGATCCAGGTGCCCGGCGGGCGCAGCAGCCTGGTGGTGCTGGTCCGGCGGCCGGACGACAGCCCCGCCGTGCTGAAGCTGGCCCCGCCGCGGGCACGCCCGGAGAGCGAGCGGGCGGCGCTGGCGCACTGGGCCGGCCTGGGTGCCGTACAGCTGCTGGCGGCGGATCCCGAGGACGCCGCCGAGGGGGTGCTGCTGCTGGAGCGGCTGCATCCGGACGTGTCGGTGCGGTCGCTGCCGGAGGCGAAGGCCCTGCTGGAGGCGGCGGGGACGCTGCGGCGGCTGTGGGTGGAGCCGCCGGGCGGCCATGCGTTCGAGACGGTGGCGGAGCGGACCGGGCGCCAGGCCGAGGCGATGCGGGCGAGCGCCGAGGCCGATCCGGAGACGGCGGCGCTGGTGGGCGCGGCGCTCGCGGCACGCGAGGAGCTGCTGGCCGCGCCGCCCGAGCACCGGCTGCTGCACGGTACGTTCCGGCAGAGCAAGGTGCTGGCCGGGGAACGGATGCCGTGGCTCGCAGTGGGGCCGGACCCGGTGGTCGGTGAGTGCGCGTTCGATCTGGCGCGGCTGGTGCGGGACCGGGTGGAGGACCTGATCGCCGTGCCGTCCGGGGCGGCCACCACCCGGCGGCGGATCAAGCGGCTTGCCGAGTCGCTGGACGTGGATCTGGAGCGGCTGCGGGGGTGGACGCTCTTCCGCGCGGTGGAGTCGGGTGTGCGCGCCCTCCGGGTGGGGCGGCCGAAGGACGCGGAGCTGCTGCTGGAGTTCGCCGGGTGGCTTTAGGGGACTTTAGGGGGTTCCGGTGAGTGGCGCTTCGGTGAGTGGCGCTTCGGTGAGTGGCGGTCCGGTGAGTGGCGGTCCGGTGAGTGGCGGTCCGGTGAGTGGCGGTCCGGTGAGTGGCGGTCCGGTGAGTGGCGGTCCGGGGTGGTGCGGGCCGTCGTGACACCGCGGGTCGAGTGCGGTTGCTCGCGCAGTTCCCCGCGCCCCTGACCCAGCCGACGTCGGCCCGAACGCCAAAGCCGGACCGCCGCAAGCCAGAGACGAACAGCGGTCCGGGGATCGTCCCGGCCGTCGTGACACCACCGGTCGAACGCGGTTGCTCGCACAGCTCCCCGCGCCCCTGGATCAGGTGGTGTCGGCCCGAACGCCAAAGCCGGACCGCCGCAAGCCAGAGACGAGCAGCAGTCCGGGGGTCGTTCCGGCCGTCGTGACACCACCGGTCGAACGCGGTTGCTCGCGCAGTTCCCCGCGCCCCTGGATCAGGTGGTGTCGGCTTGAATGCCGAGGCCGGACAGGGGGGTGCGTGCCCTTTGCGGTCGGTGTCGGGCAAAGACGGCCCGGGGCGGGCAGGTGCAGGCCGGAGGCGGTGCCGCGCCCCTTTCGGGGCGCGGCGACACGGTCCGGCGTCAGGCCGTCAGGCCGTCAGGCCGTCAGGCCGTCAGGCGGGCGATGGCGTCCTCGACGGACAGTTCCTCGCGCTCACCGGTCCTGCGGTCCTTCAGCTCCAGCACGCCCTCGCCGGAGCGGCGGCCGGCGACCAGGATCTGCGGCACGCCGATCAGCTCGGCGTCGGTGAACTTCACGCCCGGGGAGACACCGGCGCGGTCGTCGACGAGGACGCGGACGCCCGCCGCGGCCAGCTTCTCGGCGACGTCGAGCGCCAGCTCGGTCTGCAGCGCCTTGCCGGCCGCGACGACGTGCACGTCGGCCGGGGCGACCTCCTTGGGCCAGCACAGACCCTGCTCGTCGGCGGTCTGCTCGGCGATCGCGGCGACGGCACGGGAGACGCCGACGCCGTAGGAGCCCATGGTGACGCGGACCGGCTTGCCGTTCTGGCCCAGCACGTCGAGCTTGAGCGCGTCGGCGTACTTGCGGCCCAGCTGGAAGATGTGGCCGATCTCGATGGCGCGGTCCAGCTTCAGGCCGGTGCCGCACTTCGGGCAGGGGTCGCCCTCCTGCACGACGACCACGTCCACGTACTCGTCGACCTCGAAGTCACGGCCGGCGACGACGTTCTTGGCGTGCGTGTGCTCCTTGTTGGCGCCGGTGATCCAGGCGGTGCCGGGGGCCACGCGCGGGTCGGCGATGTACTTGACCTTCTCGCCCAGGCCCTGGGGGCCGACGTAGCCGCGGACCAGGTCGGGGCGGCCGACGAAGTCCTCGGCGGTGACCAGCTCGACGGCGGCCGGGGCGAAGTGCGCCTCGACCTTGCCCATGTCGACCTCGCGGTCGCCGGGCACGCCGACGGCGATGATCTCGCCGTCGACCTTCACCAGCAGGTTCTTCAGCGTGGCGGAGGCCGCGACGCCGAGGTGGGCGGCGAGGGTCTCGATGGTCGGGGTGTCCGGGGTGGGGATCTCCTCGGCGGCCGGCACGGCGGAGCCGTCCACGGGCTGCAGCTCGTAGGTGATCGCCTCGGTGTTGGCGGCGAAGTCGCAGTTCGGGCAGTCCGCGAAGATGTCCTCGCCGGCCTCGGCCGGGGCCAGGAACTCCTCGGACTTGGAGCCGCCCATCGCGCCCGCGGTGGCGGCGCAGATGCGGTAGTCGAGGCCGAGCCGGTCGAAGATGCGCTGGTACGCCTGGCGGTGCAGGGCGTAGGACTTGGCCAGGCCCTCGTCCTCCAGATCGAAGGAGTACGAGTCCTTCATCAGGAACTCGCGCCCGCGCAGGATGCCGGCCCGGGGGCGGGCCTCGTCGCGGAACTTGGTCTGGATCTGGTAGAGGATCACGGGCAGGTCCTTGTAGGACGTGCACTGGTCCTTGACCAGGAGGGTGAAGATCTCCTCGTGGGTGGGGCCGAGGAGGTAGTCGCCGCCCCTGCGGTCCTTGAGCCGGAAGAGTTCCTGGCCGTACTCGTCCCAGCGGCCGGTGGCGTCGTAGGGCTCACGGGGCAGCAGGGCGGGGAGCGTGACCTCCTGGGCGCCGATGGCGTCCATCTCCTCGCGGACGATCCGCTCGACGTTGGACAGGACCTTCTTGCCGAGCGGCAGCCAGGACCAGATACCGGCCGCGGTACGGCGGACGTAGCCGGCGCGGACGAGCAGCTTGTGGCTGAGGACCTCGGCGTCGGCCGGGTCGTCGCGCAGCGTCTTCGCCATCAACTGGGACATGCGCTGGACCGGTGCGTTCGCCATGGTTCTCGTACTCCTGCCGGATAAGGGTGGTGGCATAGGAGGTTAGCCGGGCTGGCTGTGCCGGTGGAAATCGGTTATCTCCGACGCAGCGGCAGGGGGGCGCCCATGACCGCGTACGGCCGGGGGGCGCTCGGGAAGTGCACCTGCCGGGCGAGGTCGACGTAGCCGAGGGAGTGGTACAGGCCGCGGGCCGGGCTGTCGGTGTCGATCGCGGAGAGGATCGATCGGGGTTCGGCGGCGCCGTCGGTGATCGTGGTGATCAGGCGGCGGCCGATGCCGCGGTTCTGGTGGCCGGGGTGGACGTGCAGCTCGGTGATGACGAAGGAGTCGTCCAGCCAGAAGTCGTTGCCGCCGGCGCGCAGGTAGGGCTCCACGACCGTGGACCACCAGTGGGTGCGGGAGTTGGGCATGCCGTAGACGAATCCCACCATGCGCCCTTCGCTGCTGGCGCCGAGGGCGCGCGCGCCCGGGTACTGCATGTGCCGCTGGACGATCTGGCGGCGTACGGCCACCTCGTCGGGGCCGAGTCCGAAGGCGACGGCCTGGACCGACAAGGCCTCGTCTACGTGGGCTGAGAGGTCCAGGGGGCCGATCACGACGTCCATGCGGGGGAGCGTACAGGGCAGGTGGCGGCCGTAGTCCGGGCACCGTTTGACAATATGCAGGCAACTGCCTGCATAATCGGAGTGTGAGCCACGAAGCAAGAGCGATGGACTCGGTCTTCAAGGCGCTGGCCGACCCCACGCGACGACTCCTGCTCGACCGTCTGCGCGAGCACAACGGCCAGACGCTGCGGGAGCTGTGCGAACGCCTGGCCATGACCCGCCAGTCGGCGACGCAGCATCTCGACCTTCTCGAGCAGGCCAACCTCGTGACCGTCGTGCGGCGCGGGCGGGAACGGCTCCACTACCTCAATCCGGCCCCCATCCACGAGATCGAGGAGCGCTGGATCTCGGAGTTCGACAAGCCCCGCCTGCAAGCGATCAGCGCCATCAGGACCCGGGCAGAGGAGTACGCCATGACCGACACACCCGCATCCGTGCCGACCTACGTCTACGTCACCTACATCCGGGCGAGCGCCGAGCAGGTGTGGCGGGCCCTGACGGACGCCGACCTGACCGCCCGCTACTGGGGACACGCCAACGTCTCGGACTGGCAGCCGGGCTCGGACTGGGAGCACCGCCGCGTCGACGGATCAGGCACCGTCGACGTCTTCGGCCGTGTGCTCGCGGCCGAACCCCCGACGCGCCTGGTCATCACCTTCGACGACGCCCCCGACGCGGAAGCGCCCAGGGAACCGTCGGTCGTCACCTTCCTCGTCGAACCGCACCACGACATCGTCCGCCTCACCGTCACCCACGAGAACCTCGCCAACCAGGCGATGTTCAACGGCATTTCGAAGGGATGGCCGGCCGTGCTGGCGAACCTCAAGTCGCTGCTGGAGACCGGCGAGGTCCTCCCGCAGGCGCCCTGGGAGATGCATGGCGCGCACGGCTGAGACGGCAGTCGCCACCCGCCACCCACCACCCGCCTGCTGACCTCACTTCCCGCACGGCAGCAGGAAGAACGACAGCAGCAAGAAGGAGACGTCATGGACACCACCCCGCTTCGGGACGCCTACCGCGCTCTGCTGGACGCCGCCGCCACGGTGGCCGGCTCCGGTGGCACGAGCCCCGCCCCGCCCGCCGGCGAATGGAACGCCGACCAGATCCTGGCGCACGTCACCCTCGTCAACGCCGCCACCCTCAGCGCGGTCTCCGCCGTCGCTGCGGGAGCGAAGACCACGTACGACAACCGCATCGCGCTCGACACCTGGACCATCGAACGCACCGTCGCGCTGGCCGGCGGCAACGCGGGGCTTCAGGAGCGCATCCGCATCCAGGCGGACGCCCTGTGCGCACTCGGCGGGCCGATGCTGAGCGAGGCCGAACTCGACACGATGGTCCCCAGCCTGCTCCTGTCGAACGACACGCTCCTGGTCGATCAGCCCATGCCGCTCCGGGACCTCGTCACGGGCCTGGCGGACGTGGAGCTGCCCGGCCACACGAAGCAGCTCCTGGCCCTCCTGCCGGAGTGAGACGGACCCTCCGGAAACAGCGTCCTCTCCCTGTTGAAGAGCGTCCTGGTCGAACAGAGTCCTCGTTGAACAGAGTCCTCCCTCTGTTTCCGCAGGAGAGTGCTCGTGATTTCCAGAAGAGGATGCTCGTGCATTCCTAGAAGAGGACGCTCGTGAACGCGCCGACCTCCCGGAACCCCACCCGCCGGTACGTCCTTCGCGCCGCCGTGTTGAAGTCGTTCACGTAGAGGCTGACCACCGGGGCGACATCCGCGAGGGCGTAGCGCAGCACCGCCGCCATGCCGGGGGCCGCCAGGCCCCTCCCCCGGTACTCGGGGGCGACCCACACGCCCTGGATCTGGCAGGCCCGCGGTGTCGCCGCGCCGATCTCCGCCTTGAAGACGACCTTGCCGTGTTCGTCGACGCGGGCGAAGGAGCGGCCGGAGCCCACGAGCTCGGCGACGCGGGCCTGGTAGAGCAGGCCGCCGTCCCCGGCCATCGGGGAGACGCCGACCTCCTCGGTGAACATCGCCACGCACGCCGGCATGATCGTGTCCATCTCGTCCTTGCGGATGCGGCGGACGTAGGGGTCCGGGGCGATGTCGGCGGGCATGCGGTCGGTGACCATCAGCGGCTGGTGGGCGCGGACCTCGCGGGCCGGTCCCCAGTGCGGTTCCAGCAGGCCCCAGAGGGCTGCGGTGGGTTCGGCGGGGCCGACGATGGAGGAACAGCGGCGGCCGGCCCTGCGGGCGCGGTCGGCGAAGGCGCGCACGGCGCGCGGGGTGGCGCAGATGGGGACGAGGTTGGCGCCCGCGTAGCACAGGGACGTCAGCATGCCGTCCTCGTACCAGCCCCACATCTCGCCGCCGAGGCGCCACGGGTCGAGGCCCGCGATCTGGACCCGGGAGGTCACGAAGGCGTTCGCGACCGGCTCGCGGTCGAGGACCGCGAGCGCGGCGTCAAGGTCGCTCGGGTCGAGCACCCGTGAGGTGGTCTGGGTCAACACATGCGGGGCCTCACGCTGGGGTTCTGCTGATCTCCGCACTATAGCTGCGCTGCTTGGCCCGTGCGCCTCAGAGCTCGGGGGTTCCGGTCCCTGGGCGACTGCCGGTCTTCTGCGGCTGGTCGCGCAGTTCCCCGCGCCCCTTTCAGGGGCGCGGCCCCGCGGAGAACTCAGCCCGCCACCGACACGGACGGCTCGCCGGAGCTGACGCCCTCGGCCTCCATCTGCTCCGCGAGCTTCATGGCCTCCTCGATGAGGGTCTCCACGATCTTGGACTCGGGGACGGTCTTGATGACCTCGCCCTTGACGAAGATCTGGCCCTTGCCGTTGCCGGAGGCGACGCCGAGGTCGGCCTCGCGGGCCTCGCCGGGACCGTTGACGACGCAGCCCATGACGGCGACGCGCAGCGGGACCTCCATGCCGGTCAGGCCGGCGGTGACCTCTTCGGCGAGCTTGTAGACGTCGACCTGGGCGCGGCCGCAGGACGGGCAGGAGACGATCTCCAGGCCGCGCTGGCGCAGGTTCAGCGA
>NZ_JBFAET010000139.1:0-23785 GCF_040642095.1 Streptomyces sp. NPDC020362 | reverse complement strand
GTCGCCGGGCTGGGCGGTGCGGGCGTCGCCCAGGGCCACGGCCAGCGAGAGGCCCGCGTCGAGGCCCTTGTGCAGGGCGAGCATCAGGGGGACCACCGCGGCGTCGTTGACGGGCGCGCTGCTCGCGACCACCCCGGCCGTGCCCAGCGGCAGCAACGCGGTGACCAGGCCGAGGAGTTCGTCGGCGCCGACCGAGGCGAGACGGGCGGTGTCGCAGCTGGAGAGGATGATCCGGTACGGGCTGCTGGCGAGGCGCTCGAAGTCGTGCACGATGAGCGGGCCGTCGGCCATCCGGAGCGCCGAGAACAGCGGGCTGTCCGCACGGAACGTGCCGTGCGCGGCCAGGTGCGCGAGAGCCGCGCCGTCGAGCTCCTCCAGCACGCGGGGCACCTCGGCCGCCTCACCCTCCAGGACGGTCGCCGTGCCGTAGCGGTCGGCCAGTTCTGGCACCTCCGCGCCGCCCGTGGCCAGGCCCGGGCCGCGCACCAGGACGGGCCGGCCACCGGGCGGCGGCTCGGTCTCCCGGGCCCGCAGCCAGCTGCCCGCCGACGGCGACACGCTGAGCACTCGCTCCCGCAGCGCCGGCAGCAGCGCCCACGGCACCCGGTGCAGCGCGCCCGGCGGCACGATCACCACCGGCCCGGACCCCAGGTGGCCGACGGCATCGCCCAGCAGCAGCTCCTGCAGGCGCCGGCCCGCCGCCTCCACCAGCGGCAGCCGCGCCTCGCCTCCCGGATGGGCGAGCCGCCGCAGCCCGGCCTGCACATGCTCCGCCTCGGCCACCGCCTCCGCGAGCGTGCCCCCCGCGAACCGCCGTACCCGGCCCTGCCCGCACAGCAGGATGTGCACCTGGCCGTCCACGACGGCCAGTTCGGCCAGCCGCGCCTCGCCCAGCCGCTCCAGCAGGCGGCCGGCGTCGAAGCGGTCGCCGTAGCCCGGGGTGTCGCCCCGCAGATGGTGGGTGCGGGAGCGGATGTCCCGCTCCAGCCGCCGCTGTTCGCGCTCCAGAGCCGGGACCGGACGGCCCTCCCGGCGCGCCTCCGCGGCCCGGGCCGCGATCTCCCGGTAGGCGGTGAGGCTGCCGACCAGCGCCGGATCGGCCGGCGGCCGGGTGGGCGGCGCGGACAACACGGTCGCCCGCCAGCGCTCGCTCCACTCCAGCAGCCGTCGCGGGCCGCCGTGGGCCAGGCTCGCCTCCTGCGCGAGCGCGGCCAGTTCGGCGCCGTGCGCGGTGGCGCGGGCCCGCAACACGGAGGCGCCGAGCGTCATCCGGTGGTCGTCGAGCACGTCCAGGCCCCGTCGGCAGGCCTTCAGCACGCCCGGCCCGGAACCGGCCGCACGGGCCCGCAGCGCCTGCGCGGCCCAGCCCGTCATGCGGGCCGGCGGGGGACCGCCGTGCCGGCTGCGCGCGGCCACCGCCAGGTGCCGCTCCGCCTCTTCCGTCCGGCCCAGGGCGAGCGCGATCCGGCCCGCCAGCAGCGAAGCCTCCGCCGCGGCGGGCGAGCCGAAGGAGGCCAGCCGCTCGGCGACCGCCGCCGCCTCCGCGACCAGCCGCCCCGACCTGCGCCCCGCCGCCACCCGCGCCTCTGTGAGCACCAGCCGGGCATGCGTCTCCCACCAGGACCGCCGCTGACCCGCGAACAGCCGTACGGCGACGGCGGCGCGGGCGATGGCGGTGCCCGGGTCCCCGGTAGAGCGGGCGGCCCGCGCGGCGGCCAGCAGCAGTTCGGCCTTGCGGGTGGACTGCCCGCCCATCCGGTCCAGCTGCGCGATCGCCGCGTCCGCCTCCGCGAGCGCCTCCGGGGCGAGCCCCGCCACCATCAGCACTTCGCAGCGCCGCACGGACAGCATGAACGTGGGCGTGCCCAGCTTGGCGTAGCGCTCCTCGGCCTCGTCGAGCAGCCGCAGCGCCGCCGGGATGTCACCCGAGCGGAACGCGGCAAGGCCCCGGCTCTCCACCGCGTCCGCCTTGTCGTGTTCCTGGCCGGTGGTCTCCCACAGTCGTTCCGCCGCCGTGAAGTCCGCGTCCGCCCGGTCCACCGCGCCCACCGCCAGATGCACCGTGGCCCGCAGCGTCAGCGCCCGCGCGGTCCAGATGCCGTCGCCGGCCTGCCGCAGCACCGGAAGCGCCCGCCGTACGTCCTCCAGCGCCTCCCGGTGCCGCCCCAGCACCCACCACACATAGGCCCGCCGGTACAGCACCCGTGCCCTGGTGTGTCCGCTGCCCCGCGCGACCCCCCGCTCGAACGCGGCGAGCCCCTGGCGTGTGCGCCCCGCGTGCACCAGTGCGACCCCCAGCGTCGCGAGCACGTCCGCCTCGCGCTCGGCCGAATCGGCCCGCGCGGCCAGGTCCCGGGCCCGGCGCAGATGGCTGAGGGCGATCCTCAGGTCGCCGAAGTCCCGCTGCCAGATGCCGAGTACCTGATGGGCGACGCTGGCGTGCAGCGGCGACGGACGGCTGTGCAGTACCTGCTCCGCGCGTGCCCGGGCCTCGCCCGGGTCGGCGAAGACCATTGGCAGCAATTCGAGAACCGACTCGCGTCCCGCTGTCACTCCTCGCATGGTAGTGGCCTGCGTAAATCCGTCACACGGGTTCTCCGCCGTCTCCTCGGGCTGTACCGGGCGAACCCGCGCGCTGTATCAATCGGTCGTCGGGCGACTCTGACTGACGAACACCGCATCAGGGGGAGGACACACCATGGCACCTCGGCGATTCCACGAACAGTTCCATCACATCCAGGGCGCGATGCCCGACGTCCCGCTGGCCATGGGACCGGACGACTCTGAGGGGTTCCTCTACGAGAAGGGTGTCGTCCTCGCCCGCGACGGTGAGGAGGCCCGCCTGGTCGAGGACACCGTGCGCACCCACTTCACCGACACCCGCGGACTCGTCCCCGACCACGTGGGCCGGACGGGCCCGGACACCAACCGCACCGGCGTCACCCGGATCCGGGTCGGCGACCCCTCCCAGGGCGAGGACGTCGTGCCGCACGCCCTGCGCGCCCTCGCCGAGGCCGAGGGACGCCGGCGCCGCCGGCTGGTCAGCCGCAACCACGTCGTCCACATCGCGGTCAACGCCTGCCCGGGCGACGAGCCGGTGCCCGTGCCGCGCAGCGAGCCGCCCAACCCGGCGGCGGCCGAGGAGACGTACGACCCGGACACCGCCGTCGGCGTCCTCGTCATCGACACCGGTCTCGTGCACGACCACGCGTCCTACCCGTTCCTCGCCCACACCACCGGCGACGCCCAGGTGAACGAGACCGGCGCGGGCGGAGTGCTGCGGCAGTACGTCGGCCACGGCACGTTCATCGCCGGGATCCTCGCCGCCGTCGCGCCCAACACCGACATCACGGTGCGCGGCACACTCAGCGACGCGGGCGCCGTGCTGGAGTCCGAGTTCGGCGCCAGGCTCTTCGAGGCCGTCGACGCGGGCGGCTGGCCGGACATCCTCAGCCTCTCCGCGGGCACCTCCAACGGCTCCGCCGACGGTCTCATCGGCCTCGACGCCTTCATGGAGGAACTGCGCGAACAGGGCACCCTGCTGGTGGCCGCCGCGGGCAACAACGGCAGTGACGCCCCGTTCTGGCCGGCCGCCTACGCCACCCTGCCCGAGTACGAGGACAGCGTGCTGTCGGTCGGCGCGCTGCGCGGGGACGGCGCGTCGGGCGCCTGCTTCAGCAACCACGGCCCCTGGGTGCGCGTCTACGCCCCCGGTGAACGCCTCACCGGCGCCCTCACCGGCTTCGGCACACCCGTGCCGTACGTCTACCAGCACTCCACCTACGACGCCTGCCGGTACGGCTTCGGATACGCCTGCACCTGCCAGTACCCGCGCCACACGGGCGTGTTGAGCGAGGCCGGGGAGAGCACCGGGGCCAAGCCGGACCAGGTGATGTTCGACGGCCTGGTGCAGTGGAGCGGCACCTCCTTCGCCACCCCCGTCGTCGCCGGGCTGGTCGCCGCCCACATGACGGCCCACAAGGAACGCGACCCGCGCGCCGCCCGCGCACAACTGCTCGCCTCCACCACGGACTCCGCCGAGGTGCGCGGGGCGCACGTCCCGGCGCTGCGCCCGTCCACCTGGCGACCGGTTCCGGTCATGATCCCGGAACTGCCCGCATGAGGGCCGGAATCCTCTGCTCCACGGCGTACGATGACGTGCCGTACACGAGGGGTGGAGCCGTGGACCGTACAGAGGTCGGCGCGCTGGTCCGGTCCGCCGTCGACGGCGACGCCGCGGCCTGGAAAGCGCTGGTGGAAGGGCTGAGTCCGCTGGTGTGGTCGGTCGTGCGCGCACACCGGCTCTCCGACGCCGACGCGCACGAGGTCTACCAGACCGTGTGGTTCCGCTTCGCCCAGCACCTGGGCCGCCTCAGGGAACCCGACAAGGCGGGCGCATGGCTGGCCAGTACGGCCCGTCACGAGTGCCTGAAGGTGCTCAAAGGGCTGACGCGGCTCACGCTGACCGACGACCCGGAGGTACTGGACCGGGCCAGTGAGGACCGGACGCCGGAGCAGACGCTGATCGACTCCGAGGAGGCGGCGGTGGAGGCCGAGCGCATCCGCCGGCTCTGGCAGGAGTTCGAGGCACTCGGCGACCGGTGCCGAAAGCTGCTGCGGGTGCTGATGGCCTCGCCACCGCCCAGCTATCTGGAGGTGTCGGCCGCGCTCGGCATCGCGGTCGGCAGCATCGGGCCGCTGCGCCAGCGCTGTCTGCGCCGGTTACGGGCCCGGATGGACGCACGGGGGGCGGCATGAGCGGCATGGACGGCAACGGCATTCCCGACGCGGACTTCGACGCGTCCGGGGTCGACGGCGATCTGCTGGAGGAGGAGCTGCGGCAGGCGGCCGGCGTCCTGGATCCCGTCCCCGTCGAACTGCGTCAACTCGCGCTGGAGGCCTACGCGTTGCACGACCTGGACGCCCGGATCGCCGAGCTGACCTTCGACTCGCTCGTGGACGCGCTGCCGGTCAGGGGAGTGCCGGACGCCCCCCGGATGCTGACCTTCCGCGCGGGCGGGCTGACCGTCGACGTCGAGGTCACCGGCGAGGGGCTGATCGGCCAGGTGCTGCCGCCGCAGTCGGCACGCATCGAGGTGCTGGGCGGCCCGCAGACGGCCCGCGCGGTCAGCGTCGACACCCTGGGCCGCTTCACCAGCGAGGCACCGCCCACCGGACCGTTCGCGCTGCGGCTGCGGGCCGGCGGGGAGGTGATCGTCACGGAGTGGCTGCGGGCATGAATCCGCTCACCGGCGGGCGTACATCGGCCCACCCGGTGGGCGTGCCCTTGCTCACCAGGTGACGGGCAGGGTCCGCGGCCCGCGGATCATCGTCTTGTGCCGCCACCGCACCTGGTCGGCCGGCACCGCAAGGCGCAACGCGGGCAGCCGGTCCAGCAGCGTGTCGATGAGCAGTTCGGTCTGCAGCCGGGCGAGGACGGCACCGGTGCAGTAGTGCGGGCCGTTGCCGAAGGCCAGGTGCGGATTGGGGTCGCGGTCGGGGTGGATGCCGTCCGGGTCGGGGAAGACGTCCGGATCGCGGTTGGCGGCGAGGTAGGAGACGTACACCGGCTCGCCCGCGCGGATCTGATGCCCGGCCAGCTCGACGTCCTCCAGCGCGATCCGGGCGAGCCCCACCGTGCTGCGGTGCGGGATGTGCCGCAGCAACTCGTCCAGGACCGGGCCGCGGGCGTCCGGACGGGCGCGCATCCGGTCCATCAGCTCCGGCCGGGTCAGCAACAGGAACAGCATCTGTCCGCCGTGGTGGGTGACGGCCTCGCCGCCGATCTGCAGCGGACCGGCCAGCCCGACGGCCTCCTCCGGCGCGATCTCACCGCGCGCGACGGCGTTTCCGAGCAGTGCGTACACGTCCTCGCCGGGGCCTTTCGCCCGGCCCCGGACCGTCTCGCCGATCCAGCCGTACAGGCCCTGCTTGGCCCGCTCGGCGGCCTCGTCGCCGCCGGAGGTGGAGATGATCTGCCGGGTCCAGGCGTGCACCCGTTCGCGGTCGGCGGGCGGCACCCCCATCACCTCGCTGACGATCGTGATCGGGAAGGGCTCCAGCACCCGCGCGACCAGATCCGCGGGCGGCCCGTCGCGTACGACCCCGTCCACCAGCTCGTCCAGGATCTCCTGGGCGCGGGGCCGCAGCCGCTTCATCGCGGCGACCGTGAAGGCACCGGCGACCGGCCTGCGCAGCCGGTTGTGGTCGGGCTGGTCGGCCCAGGCCAGCGAGCCCGGGCGGGGCGCGAAGTTCGGGGCGAGCCGGGTCACCCGGCCCCGGGCGACCTCGGCCCGGCTGAACCGCGGATCGTTGGTGACCAGCCTGACGTCCTCGTACCGCGTGGCCAGCCAGGCCCACCCCTCGCCGAACGGCAGCCGGATCCGGGTCAGCGGGCCCTCGCGCATCAGGTCGGCGAGGACCGGGTCGAAGTCCGTCCCGTCCAGGTCGAGCGCGGGCCAGTCCCGCACGGGCGGCGGCTCCTGGCCGGTGACCGGGCCGGGCTCTTCGGTGATGCCTGTCATGACCTCAACCCTGGTACGCGCCCCGCCCGCTGTCCTGCGGGAGTGCTCCAGCCGGAGGCCCGCCGCAGTGCGGTCGCGCGGCCGGGGGACGGCGGGCGGCTCCGGCCGACGGGACCCGTACGGCGTCCGAGCGCGGCTCGGGGTGCGACGGTCCTGTCCCGTTCGGGCGGGCCTGTGCGGCGTCGACCAGGGCGGGCCGGGCCATGAGGCCGTCCTGTCCGGCGGGGCTAGACGGCGTCCACGAGCGCGGCCAGGGCGGCGGCGAGCCGCTCCAGGCCCGGCCCGGCGGGCCCACCCGGCTCGGTCATGTACGTGTCCCGGCGGATCTCCATCATCAGGGCGCTGACCCGCCGCTCCCGCCCGTAGTACTCCAGAGGTACGTAGGTGCCTTTGAACGGGCTGTCCAGCCCCGTCTCCCCGCACCCCGCCAGTGCCTTCCGCGCCGCCCCGGTCAGCTCCGGCGGCGTGTGGAAGGCGTCCGTGCCGAGGCACACGGCCGGGCGCGGCCCCGCCCCGTGCAGCTCGTACGGCAGCGGCTCGGCCGGATGGGAGTGCACATCGATCACGACGGCCCGCCCGGTCGCCGCGAGCCGCCCGGCCACCGCCTCGGTCATTGCCCGCGCGTACGGCCGGAAGTACCGCTCGACCAGCGGCCCGGGATCCGTGTCCGCGGGGCGCAGCTCGGCCCGGTGGGTGGTGCGGGTGTACACGGCCCCCATCCCCACGGCGAGCATCTCCTCCCGCTCGTCCGGAAACCGCTCCGGGTCGACGACCAGCCGCGACTGGCGGTTGACGAACCGCCAGGGGGTGATCCCGGCCAGCTCCGCGGCCCGCTCGGCGATCCGGTCGGTGTGCGCGTCGGTGATGTGGTCCAGTTCCCCCTGCAGCGCCGCGTCGTCGAGGAGGATCCCCTCGCGCACGTCCTGCGGTATCGCCCGCGCGCTGTGCGGCACGTGCAGCAGGACGGGCGACTCGGCGGCGCCGGGCAGAAGTTCGAACGTGGGGCCGGGCTCGGTCACGGGCTGCTCCGGGGGCGTAGTCGGTGGCGTTGCGCAGGATCAAGGTGTCACACCGGCACCGGGCGAGGACGGGCAGGAGCATGCCGGCCGACGATGCCCGGTCCGGGCGAGGACGGGCGGCCGTCGCCCCGGCTGCGCTCAACCGTCCGGCCGAATCAATCAGTTGACGGAGCATCACTGCATGCCGTGTGTCGGCAGCTCCTCGCGGGCTCTGTCACCTCCCGCTCGCATCCGACGGGACATGACTGCGCCCCGTCCGGGCGTACCGGCCGGGGCGCAGTCCTACTCACGGCTGCGGCTCACGTGCCGCAGGCATCCGCGTCAGCTCAGGGACGCGAGGGCCTCGTTCCAGGTGGCCGACGGGCGCATGACCGCGTCCGCCTTGGCCTTCTCCACCTGGTAGTAGCCGCCGATGTCGGCCGCGGAGCCCTGGACGGCGATCAGCTCGTCGACGATCTTCTGCTCGTTCGCCTCGAGGGTCTCGGCGAACGGGGCGAAGGCCTTGGCCAGGTCGGCGTCGTCGGTCTGCTTCGCCAGCTCCTGCGCCCAGTACAGGGACAGGTAGAAGTGGCTGCCGCGGTTGTCGATGCCGCCGACGCGACGGGTCGGGGACTTGTCCTCGTTGAGGAAGGTCGCCGTGGCGCGGTCGAGGGTGTCGGCGAGGACCTTGGCGCGGGTGTTGCCGGTGGCCGTCGCGTACTGCTCGAAGGAGGGGACGAGCGCGAAGAACTCGCCGAGCGAGTCCCAGCGCAGGTAGTTCTCCTTGACCAGCTGCTGGACGTGCTTAGGCGCGGAGCCGCCGGCGCCCGTCTCGAACAGGCCGCCGCCCGCCATCAGCGGGACGACCGACAGCATCTTGGCGCTGGTGCCCAGCTCCAGGATCGGGAACAGGTCGGTCAGGTAGTCGCGCAGGACGTTGCCGGTGACCGAGATCGTGTTCTCGCCGCGGCGGATGCGCTCCACCGACAGCTTGGTGGCCTCGACCGGGGACAGGATCTTGATGTCCAGGCCCTCGGTGTCGTGCTCAGGCAGGTACTGGCGGACCTTGGCGATCAGGTTGGCGTCGTGGGCGCGGCCCTCGTCCAGCCAGAACACGGCCGGGTCGCCGGTGGCGCGGGCGCGGGTGACGGCCAGCTTGACCCAGTCACGGATCGGGGCGTCCTTGGTCTGGCAGGCGCGGAAGATGTCGCCCTGGCCGACCGGCTGCTCGATGAGGACGTTGCCGGCCTCGTCGACCAGGCGGACCGTGCCCGCGGCCGGGATCTCGAAGGTCTTGTCGTGGGAGCCGTACTCCTCGGCCTTCTGCGCCATCAGGCCGACGTTCGGCACCGAGCCCATGGTGGACGGGTCCAGGGCGCCGTTGGCCCGGCAGTCGTCGATGACGGCCTGGTAGACGCCGGCGTAGGAGGAGTCCGGGATGACGGCGAGGGTGTCGGCCTCCTGGCCGTCCGGGCCCCACATGTGGCCGGAGGTGCGGATCATCGCCGGCATGGAGGCGTCGACGATGACGTCCGAGGGGACGTGCAGGTTGGTGATGCCCTTGTCGGAGTCGACCATGGCGAGGGCCGGGCCCTCGGCCAGCTCCGCGTCGAAGGACGCCTTGATCTCGGCGCCCTCGGGCAGGTTCTCCAGGCCCTTGAGGATGCCGCCCAGACCGTCGTTCGGGGAGAGGCCGGCCGCGGCGAGCGTCGCGCCGTACTTCGCGAACGTCTTCGGGAAGAAGACGCGCACCACATGGCCGAAGATGATCGGGTCGGAGACCTTCATCATCGTCGCCTTCAGGTGCACGGAGAACAGGACACCGTCCTGCTTGGCGCGGGCGACCTGCGCGGCGAGGAACTCGTTGAGCTGCGCGGCGTGCATCACCGAGGCGTCGACGACCTCGCCCGCGAGGACCGGTACGGACTCCTTCAGGACGGTGGTGGTGCCGTCCTCGCCGACCAGCTCGATCCGCAGCTTGCCGGCGTCGGAGATCACCACGGACTTCTCGGTGGAGCGGAAGTCGTTCTGCCCCATGGTCGCCACATCGGTCTTGGACTCGGTGGTCCAGGCGCCCATGCGGTGCGGGTGGGTCTTGGCGTAGTTCTTCACCGAGGCGGGGGCGCGGCGGTCGGAGTTGCCCTCACGCAGCACCGGGTTCACGGCGGAACCCTTGACCTTGTCGTAGCGGGCGCGGATGTCGCGCTCCTCGTCGGACTTCGGGTCGTCCGGGTAGTCCGGCAGCGCGTAGCCCTTGCCCTGCAGCTCGGCGACCGCGGCCTTCAGCTGCGGGATGGACGCCGAGATGTTCGGCAGCTTGACGATGTTGGCTGCGGGGGTCTTGGCCAGCTCGCCCAGCTCGGCCAGCGCGTCCGGGATGCGCTGGTCCTCGTTCAGGTACTCCGGGAAGTGGGCGATGATGCGCCCGGCCAGCGAGATGTCGCGCGTCGTGACCGGCACACCGGCCTGCGAGGCGTACGCCTGGATCACCGGCAGGAACGAATGCGTCGCCAGGGCCGGGGCCTCGTCTGTGTAGGTGTAGATGATGGTCGAGTCAGTCACCGGGTGCTCCGCTCCACGTCTGCAACATTGCTCGACATCAAGATATCTCGTGAGCGGGGTCGGCTCGACAGGGGTCCTGGCTCGAAAACGTGCCACACGGGTGCAACCGAATCCCGGGGCTCGTGGTCATGACAAGCGATCGCCCACTCACCGGCGGCCGGACCCGACCAGCCGGGCGCCCGAGCGAAAGCGGACCATGAGATATCGCACCAGAGTGACGGCCCCGGCGGCCGCCCTGATCGGTACGGCGACGGCCCTGGCCGCGGGGGGCACGGCTCCGGCCCTGGCGGCCACCCGCACACGCACGACGGACCCGGACCCGGGCCCGGAGACCCTCGGCGACCCGGTCTTCCCGGCCCTCGGCAACGACGGCTACCGGGTCCATGCCTACCACCTCGACTTCTGCTACGACGCCACGGCCCGGCGTGTGGACGCCGTCGCCACCCTGAGAATCCGCACCACCCGGGCGCTGAGCCGCTTCTCGCTCGACGCGCTCGGCCTGGACATACGGGCCATGGAGGTCGACGGTTGCACGGCCGCCTACGAGCAGGCCGACGAGAAGCTGAGGATCACTCCGGCGCGGGCGCTGGACGCGGACTGCGCCGTCACGGTCCGCGTCGAGTACTCCGCCGACCCGCGCCGCACCCTGGCGCACACGGCCTGGGTGCCCACCCCGGACGGCTTCGCGATCTGCCCCCAGCCCAACTCCGCGCACACCGTCTTCCCGTGCAACGACCACCCCTCGGACAAGGCCGGTTTCAGCTTCCGCATCACCGTCCCGAACGAGCTGCGCGGCGTGGCGAACGGCCTGCTCACCTGCGTCGAGGCCGTGGACGGGGACCGCACGGCGTACTCGTACCGCTCGCTCTCGCCGATCGCCACCGAACTCGTCCAGATCACCGTCGGCGACTACGTGGTCAAGGACCGGCAGGGCCCGCACGGCCTGGCCCTGCGCGACGTCGTCCCGACCGCCCGCGCCGCCGCCCTGGAGCCCGCCCTCTCGCTCACGCCCGGCCTGGTGAGCTGGCTGGAGGACCGCCTGGGCGCCTTCCCGTTCGAGACGTACGGCCTGCTGCCGTGCAACTCCGACGACCCCAACGCCTTCGACTTCACGGGCCTGGAGACCCAGACCCTCACCCTCTACAAGCCGAACTTCCTGCTCCAGGAGGAGCAGAAGATCGGCTCGCACATGATGCACGAGCTGGTCCACTCCTACTTCGGCAACCTGGTCAGCCCCGCCACCTGGGCCGACCTGTGGCTGAACGAGGGCCACGCCGACTTCTACGGGCTGCTGTACCGCTACGAGCGGGGCTGGGCCGACTCGCTGGGCCTGACCACGATGGAGGCCCGGATGAAGGACACCTACGCCCGCGGCGACCAGTGGCGCCACGACTCGGGCCCGGTGGCCGCACCCAATGCCACCGACCTCTTCGACAGCCAGCGCTACCTGGGCGGTGTGCTCGTCCTGTACGCCTTCCGGCAGCTGGTCGGTGAGGATGCCTTCCACGCCGTCGAGCGGACCTTCCTGGAGCGCTTCCGGGGCGCCTCGGCGTCGACGGACGACTACATCGCCGTCGCCTCGCACGTCACCGGCCAGGACCAGTCCGGCTTCCTGCGTGACTGGCTCTACGGCACCAAGACCCCGCGCATGCCGGGCCACCCCGACTGGACGGTGAACCCGGTCGCCTCGTCCCTCGCGGCCCCGCACAGCCGCCGCAGCGGCCACTGGCACGAGAACTCGGCCACGCTCTGACCGGCGGTGGCGGATGACGAACCCGCGAGGGCGCATGCCCTCGACCGGATGATTCCTGATCCCTGATCCCTGATCGTTGGTGCCTGGTGCCTGGTGCCTGGTGCCTGGTGCCTGGTGCCTGATCGCTGATCCGGCCACGTACTGCCCGCCACGTACCGCCCGGCCGCTCGTTGCTCCGGTCGGACCGGGTGTCGCCGTGGGAGGGAAGGGCGCGGACATGGGCTTGGGCTTCGTCAGCCGTCGGGGTTTTCTGGGTGCCTCCGCCGCCGGAGTGGCAGCAGCCGCGTCGCCGGCCGCTGCCGTCACGGCCACCGCTGCCACCGCTGCCGCCACGGCCGGCCGGCGAGCCGCCCGGGCCGGGGAGCAGGTCCTCACCTATCACGAGACGACCGGCGGATCGGTCACCGCCTGCCGCGCCGGCGCGGTGATGGTCGCCGAGGTGCAGGGCGTCCTGTGGCATGTCCCGCCCGGCGGCGGAACGGCGCGGCAGCTGACCCACTGGTCGCTGGAGACGACCCGCCCGGCGCTGTCGCCGAACGGTGAGCGGCTCGCCCTCTGCGGCTACCGCGGGGGCGCCTTCCACCTGTGGTCGATGCGGACGGACGGCGGCGAGCCGCGGCAGCTGACCGACGGGCCGTGGGACGACCGCGGGGCGTCCTGGTCGCCGGACGGGACACGGATCGCGTTCTCGTCGGAGCGCGGTGGCGACGCCGTGACCGGCAGCTCCTTCGGCCTGTGGACCCTGGAGGCGGACAGCGGCCGGCTGGACCGGCTCACCGGCGGTGACTTCGAGGACTTCGACGCGGTGTGGTGGCCGGACGGGCGGTCGCTGGTCTGCGTACGGGCCGCGCACCGGCCGGACGGCGGAAACGACGGCGGCCTCCACCTGGTCCGCGTGCCGGCCGCCGGCGGCCCGGCGGAGGTGCTGCGCACGGTGACGGAGGGCCGCCTGCTGTGCCCGTCCGTCTCCCCGGGCGGGCGGGTCGCCTACCTGCACCTGTCCGGGACGGGCGACTCGTCGTCCCAGCCGCCCACGCGCGCGGCGCTGGTGGTCGACGGGCATGTCGTCACGGCCGACGAGGACCTCGCGGCGGCCCCGCCGTGCTGGCTGGACGAGGACCGGCTGCTGTACGTCGCGGACGGCCGCATCCGCGTCCGCACCCTGGCCGAACCCTCCGTGGCGGACGTGCCGTTCACCGCCCGGACGTCAGTACCCCGGCCCCGTTGGCGGCCCAGGACGCGGACGTTGGGCTCCCCGGCGCCGGACCCGGTGCGCGGCATCCACCTGCCGGCCCTGTCCCCGGACGGGAGGCAGGTGGCGTTCGCCGCGCTGAACGCGCTGTGGCTGCAGCCGGTCGACGGCGCACCGCGCAGACTCCTCCAGGGCGAGCCGGTCCACTACGTCCAGATGCCCGCCTGGGCGCCCGACGGGCGGAGCCTGCTGTACTGCACCGACCGCGACGGTCTGACGGCCGTGCACCGGCTCGGCCTGGAGGACGGCGAGGACCGGCTGCTGGCCGGCGGCGGGCGGCTGCACCCGGCCCTGTCACCGGACGGCTCCCGGCTCGCCTGCCACGACGTCGTGGGAAACCTGTTGCTGCGGGATCTGGCGAGCGGTCAGGAGCGGGTGCTGGCCCGGCCGCTGGCCACCGACGGGCCGCCCGGGGCCCCGACCTGGTCACCGGACGGCCGCTACGTGGCCTTCTGCGACCGCAACCGGCTCAACCAACGCTTCCGCGAGGGCTACCACCTCGTCCGCGTCGTCGACACCCGCACCGGCACCGAGAAGCGCCACCTGCCCGCCGCGCACCAGTCGCTGTCCGACCGGGTCGCCGCCGGACCGGCGTGGTCGCCCGACGGCCGCTGGATGGCGCTGGTCGCCGAGTCGGTCCTGTGGCTGCTGCCCGTCACCGCCGACGGCACGCCCACGGGGCCCGCCCGTCAGCTCACCGACGAGCCGGCCGACCACCCCAGCTGGTCCGGCGACGGACGCACGCTGCTGTACCTGTCCTGCGGTCGGCTGCGCCTGATGTCCCCGGGCTCCACACCCGGCGGCGTGCGCACCCTGGCCGCCGGGCCGTCCGCCCGCCCGAGCACGGGCGCGCGCCGGGAGAAGCTGCGGATCCACGCCGGGCAGCTGTGGGACGGCACCGGTGCCGCTGCCCGCCACGACGTCGACATCCTCATCGGCGGCGACCGCATCACCGCCGTGGAACCGCACCGCACGCGCCGCCCCGGTCACCGCACCGTCGACGTCTCCGGCCGGACCGTCGTCCCCGGCCTGTTCGACAGCCACATCCACCCCTACAACGCCACCTACGGCGCCCGGCAGGGCCTGACCGCGCTCGCCTACGGCATCACCACCACCGTCTGCCTGGGCGGACCGCTGTACGAGGCGGTCCGGCTGCGCGAGTCGGCCGCCACCGGGCACAGCCTGGGCCCCCGTCAGCTCGCCTGCGCCGAACTGATCGACGGCTCCCGCACCGCCTACAGCATGGGCCGGGCCCACCGCACCCACGCCGGCGTCACCCGGACCCTGCAGCGGGCCGCCGCCCTGGACGTCGACTTCGTCAAGACCTATGTCCGTGCCCCCGGCGAGGTCATGGCGCGGGCCGCCGAGGCCGCGCACCGGATGGGCGTGCCCTGCGGCAGCCACCTGTGCTCGCCGGGCCGGGCGGCCGGCCAGGACCTGACGACCCATCTGCAGGCCACCCAGCGTCTGTCCCACGGACATGCCACCACCCCCCTCGGGCACATCCACCAGGACCTGGTCCAGCAGTACGCCGACGGCACCTTCTCCTTGGTCATCACCCCGTTCACCGCACAGGCCCTCCTCGGCGTGGATCCGGGGCTGGCCGACGATCCGCGGGTGAGCCGGCTCATGCCGCCGTGGGACGTGGCAGCCGTCCGCGCACGCTCGCAGGCCGCGCCCACCGCGGCCCAACTCGCCGCCCTGGCCATGGAGATGGCGGACTACCGGCGGCTGACCGAGCAGGGTGCCGCGCTCGCGGTGGGCACCGACGCTCCGCTGGTCCCCGTCGGGCTGTCCCTGCACCTGGCTCTGCGCGCCCTGCACGCCCACGGGTTCACCGTGGCCGAGGCCCTGCACTGCGCCACGTCCGTGCCGGCCCGCCTGTTCGGCCTGGACGGCGACGTCGGCACGGTCCAGGAGGGCAGGATCGCCGATCTGACCGTGGTGAACGGTGATCCGTTCACCGATGTCGCCACGCTCGTCGACACCCCCTTGGTGGTGTGCGCCGGCGTCGTGCACCGGCAGAGCGATCTGACCGCCGTGCACCGGGGCCGCGACCACCCCTCACCCCGGGACACCACCTGGCTCGATGTCGCCCACGGCCTGCGGCGCGGCTCGTGCTGCGACACCGGCGACCGCTGACCGGCGGGGCGGATCGTGCCGCGACCCGGCGACGGCCGACCGGTGGGGCGAGGGGGCCGACGGCGCGCTAGTCGGTCATCGCCGAGCCCGACGGCACGTCCTCGCCGCTGCGCTGCTGCGGGATCACCAGCGCGCCCTGCTGCAGGGCCACCGTCCTGGTCGGGGCCGGGATGCGGATGCCCTCCTCGCGGTAGCGGCGGTGCAGGCGCTTGATGAACTCGTGCTTGATCCGGTACTGGTCGCTGAACTCGCCGACACCGAGGATCACGGTGAAGCCGATGCGCGAGTCCCCGAAGGTGTGGAAGCGGATGGCGGGCTCGTGCTCCGGGAGGGCGCCGGTGATCTCGGTCATGGTCTCGGCGATGACCTCGGTCGTGACGCGTTCGACGTGGTCCAGGTCGCTGTCGTAGCTCACGCCCACCTGCACCAGGATCGTCAACCGCTGCTCGGGTCGCGTGAAGTTGGTCATGTTGGTCTTGGCGAGCTGGCCGTTGGGGACGACCACCAGGTTGTTGGACAGCTGGCGAACGGTCGTCTGACGCCAGTTGATGTCCACGACATAGCCCTCCTCACCGCTGCTCAGCCGGATGTAGTCGCCCGGCTGGACGGTCTTGGAGGCGAGGATGTGGACGCCCGCGAACAGGTTGGCGAGCGTGTCCTGGAGGGCGAGGGCGACCGCCAGACCGCCGACGCCGAGGGCGGTGAGCAGCGGGGCTATGGAGATGCCGAGCGTCTGCAGCACCACCAGGAAGCCGATCGCCAGGACCAGCACCCGGGTGATGTTGACGAAGATGGTGGCCGAACCCGCGACGCCCGAGCGGCTCTGGGTGACCGTGCGGACCAGGCCCGCGATCACCCGGGCCGCGGACAGGGTCACCACGAAGATCAGCCACACCTGGAGGATCTGGTTGACGTGGTGCTGGACGGTCCTGGTCAGCGGCAGCACTGCGGCCGCCGACGCCACGCCGCCCGCGATCGCCGCCCACGGGACGACGGAGCGCAGCGTGTCCACGATGACGTCGTCACCGCTCCACTTGGTCCGCTTGGCGTGCTTGGCGAGCCAGCGCAGCAGCATGCGGGACAGGAAGGCCAGTAGCAGGCCCGCGGCCAGGGCGATGCCGGCGAGGACGAGGTCGTCCAGGGTCAGCGCGCGGTTCACCGGTCACCTCCGGGGTGCAAAACTGCTGCGGAGAGCCTGCTGTGAAGTCTCGTCACGTTGTCACCTGCTCGATGTCCGGAATGTGCGTTCGCGCCGCCGACCGGGTACCCGACGTCGGCGCGAACGTTCATCCTGCCGTATCCGGAACGCCAGTTCGCACCCGGACCGGCGCCGCGGACGAGCTGTTCAGACGATGCCCTCCGCGAGTTCGGTCTGGTCGCGGTCGTCGCCGTAGGCGGCGGTGGTGGGCGTGCCGTACGCGCGGCGGGCCACGTACCACCAGACGCTGGCCAGGACCAGGACGGCGACGAGCGCCACGGCCGCGTAGTTCATCGTGTCGACGGTGACGGGCGAGGACTGCGGCAGGCAGAACAGCACCGTCACGCAGGTCACCCAGATCACCGCGATCCAGCCGACCGGCCTGCTCCACCGGCCCAGGTGCCAGGGGCCCGGCCGGAAACGGTCGCCCGCGCGCAGCCGCAGCAGCACGGGGATGGCGTAGGCGGGCGTGATGCCGATGACGTTGATGGCGGTGACCGCGCCGTACGCCGTCGCCGAGTACAGGGACGGCAGGGCGAGGACACCCGCCACGATCACCGAGAGCCAGACCGCGGCGACCGGGGTCTGGGTGCGGCTGCTGACCTTGCGCCACAGGTGCGAGCCGGGCAGGGCGCCGTCCCGGCTGAACGCGAACACCATGCGACTGGCCGCGGCCACCTCGGCGTTCCCGCAGAACAGCTGGGCGACGATCACGACGAACAGCAGGGCGCTGGCCCCGTCGGTGCCGAGGCCGTCGAGCAGGATCTGCGCGGGCGGCACACCGGTGCCGGTGTTGCGCGTGGCGGTGTAGTCCTGGATGGCGAAGGTCAGACCGGCGAGGAGCACGAAGCCCGCGATCCACGACACCCAGATGGACCGTACGATGCCGCGCGCCGCGGACACCGAGGCGTTGGAGGTCTCCTCGGAGAGGTGGGCGGAGGCGTCGTAGCCGGAGAACGTGTACTGGGCGAGCAGCAGGCCGATCGCCGCCACGTAGAGCGGATTGGACCAGCCCGTGTCGTTGACGAACTTGGTGAAGACGAAGGACGGAGACTGGTGGTGGTCCGGGATGACCGCCAGTGCCCCGACGATGACGGCGACACCGGCCAGGTGCCACCACACGCTGTACGCATTGAGCAGGCTGACCAGACGGACGCCGAACAGGTTCAGCAGCGCGTGCACCAGCAGGATGGCGCAGAAGATCAGCATCGTCTTGCCGGGGGTCGGTTCGAATCCCCACCGGAGATTGGCGAAGGCACCCGTGAACAGGGCGGCGCCGTAGTCGATGCCGGCGATCGCGCCGAGCAGACCGAGCAGATTCAGCCAGCCCGTGTACCAGCCCCAGCGCCGGCCGCCGAGCCGGTCGGCCATGTAGTACAGGGCGCCGGAGGTCGGATAGGCGCTGGTGACCTCGGCGAGCGCGAGGCCCACGCACAGCACGAACAGGCCGACGCCCGCCCAGCCCCACAGCATCACGGCGGGTCCGCCGGTGGCCAGGCCGAAGCCGTAGAGGGTCATGCAGCCGGACAGGACCGAGATCACCGAGAAGCTGATCGCGAAGTTGCCGAAGCCGTCCATGCGACGAGCCAGCACCGGGCGGTAGCCCAGCTCGCGCAACCGCTGCTCCTCGTCGTGCAGCGGCCTGGTGGGGGAGTGCGACGGATCTGGAGCGGGGGACATGCGGGAAACCTCCTGGGGGTGACGAAGGGAGAGGGGCGTCAGGGGTGGATGCCGGGGTCCTCGACGGCGCGGCAGCGGTCCCTGGCCTGCAGGAAGACCTCGACGGCGCGGGTCCGGTCCGGGGTTCGGTACATCCAGGGCGGGGGAGTGACGTACGGCCCGATCGCGTCGAACACCCGGGCCGCCTCCGGGAACCGGAGGGCACCCCACAGGGCGTGCGCCAGGTGGTTGAGGTCCAGCAGGGAGTGCTCGGTCCGGGGGGCACGGTCGAACCAGGAGTGCAGCGCCCGCTGTGCCTCCCTGGCCGCGTCCTCGGCGACCCAGTGCAGGTCGAGCGCCACGTCGTGTCCGCTGCCGCGCCGGTAACGCTCGACCCGTACGTACAACGGCAGCAGGTGCAGCGCGGAGGCGGGGGGCGCCGACGCGGCGGCCCACTGGGCGTAGCCCGCGGCCTCGGCGAGCCGGTCCGAGGAGGCGATCGCGTACAGGAACTGGAGCATGCGGTGGTGGGCCTCGCGGTTGTGCGGGTCGCGCCGGCAGGCCTCGGCCAGCAGTCCCCACGGGCCCGGCGGCAGCATGGCCTCGGGCGGCGCCGCCCGGTGCTCCTCCCAGCGCTGCTCGGGATCGAGCTGGGCCAGCGCCAGCAGACACACCCAGGGCACGGGGTCCTGCGGGGCAGCCTCGGCGGCGGACTGGGCGGCGTCCCACGCCTCGATCCACAACTCGTGTGTGCGGCGGTGTCGTTCGCGCCGCGCCCGCAGAGCCCGCTCCACGCCGACGCGGGCGTGCATCACCGCGGCGGGCACGCTGTCCGGCTCCTCGGCGCGCCAGGCCCGCACCACGTCGGTACCGGCCGCCGCGGCCGCGAGGACCTGGGTGCGCTGGGTCCACTGCCACCAGCCGGAGGTGTCCGCGAGCAGGGTGCGCATCGCCATCCAGCGGCCGGTACGCAGATCCTGCAGCGCGGTGCGCAGGGCGCTGTCGCGACCGGCGGGGTCGTAGGACGGACGGGGTCCTCCTCTGGCCATCAGCCGCCCGCTCCGGTCCGCGAGCGGACGGGCAGGGTGGCGCGGTGAGGTAACAACAGCCCTCCTCTGGGCCTTGACCGAGGGGTCTCGTGGGGATCGGCGGTCACTATAGGGGTGCGGGTCGGGCCCGGCCATTGTTGTCAACTCAACTGTCCACATGGACAGTTGAATCCTTGGCGACCTGTGGTTGAGCAGTCGGCGGGCGGACGGGCGGACAGCCGGCGGCGGTGCTTGACTCCGGTCACGGGCCGACGGCAGGCTGTGCGCGGTGATCTTCCAACGGGTCGGACGCGTGGGCGGGAGGGTGCGATGACGGGGCCGGTGCTCGCCGTCGACCAGGGCACCTCCGGCACCAAGGCCCTGGTGGTCTGTCCCGAACGCGGCGTCCTCGGCACCGGGTTCGCCGCGGTACGGCCCCGCCACCTGCCCGGCGGGCGGGTCGAGGTCGACCCGTCCGAGCTGTACGCCTCGGTCCTGGACGCCGGCGGGCGCGCTCTCGCCGAGGCCGGCGAGGACGTCGTGGCGATGGGCCTGGCCAACCAGGGCGAGACCGTCCTCGCCTGGGACCCGGACAGCGGCCGCCCGCTCACCGACGCGCTCGTCTGGCAGGACCGGCGCGCCGAGACCGTGTGCGCCGGACTCGCCCCGCACGCCGAGGAGCTGCGGCGGCTGACCGGACTGCCCCTGGACCCGTACTTCGCGGCACCCAAGATGGCCTGGATCCGCCGTCACCTCACCCCCGAGGGTGTCGTCACCACCTCCGACGCCTGGCTGGTCCACCGTCTCACCGGCGCCTTCGTCACCGACGCGGCCACCGCCGGCCGTACCCAGCTCCTCGACCTCGACCGCGCGCAGTGGTCGCCGTGGGCGCTCACGACGTACGGGCTGTCAGGCGAACGGCTCCCGCAGGTGGTCTCCAACGCCCAACCGGTCGGCACCACCACGGCGTTCGGCCCGGCCATCCCGCTCACGGGACTCGCGGTCGACCAGCAGGCCGCCCTGCTCGCCCAGCGCATCACCGGGCCCGGCGGCGCCAAGTGCACCTACGGCACGGGCGCGTTCCTGCTCGCCCACACCGGCGGCACACCCCGGCGCGGCACCTCCGGCCTGGTCAGCTGCGTCGCCTGGCAGCTCGCCGAGGACACCGGCTACTGCCTCGACGGGCAGGTCTACACCGCCGCCTCCGCCGTACGCTGGCTCACCGACCTCGGCGTCATCTCCTCGGCCGCCGACCTCGACCCGGTCGGCGGCTCCGTGCCCGACAGCGGCGGGGTCACCTTCGTCCCCGCCCTCGCCGGGCTCGCCGCCCCCTGGTGGCGCGGCGACGTACGCGGCTCCCTGACCGGGCTCGGCCTCGACACCGGACCGGGACACGTGGTGCGGGCCCTGTGCGAGGGCCTCGCGGCCCAGGTGGTGGAGCTGGCCCAGGCGGCCGCGTCCGACCTCGGCACCCCGCTCGACGCGCTGCGCGTCGACGGCGGCCTGACCCGCTCCGCGCTCCTCATGCAGACCCAGGCCGACCTGCTGCAATGCCCCGTCGAGGTCTCCGCGCTGCCCGACGCCACGGCCCTGGGCGCCGCCGCCCTGGCCCGGCTCGGCGCGGACCGCGCGCTGAGCGTCGAGGACGCCCTGCCCGACTGGAAGCCCGCCGCCGTGTACGAACCCCGTATCCCGGCCGACCAGGCCGCCGAGCGCCTCGCGCGCTTCCGTACCGCGGTTGCCGCGCTGCTGGGCTCATGACGGTCACCGCCGAGGGGCCGGTACCCGCGCAGCCCTACGACGTGACGGTCGTGGGCGCCGGAGTCGTCGGCTGTGCCGTCGCCCGGGAACTCGCCCGCCACCCCCGTCTGCGCGTCGCCCTGATCGAGGCCCAGGACGACGTCGGCCAGGGCACCTCCAAGGCCAACACCGCGATCCTGCACACCGGTTTCGACGCGACCCCGGGCTCCCTCGAGGCCCGGCTGGTCCGTGAGGGCTCCCGGCGGCTCGCCGCGTACGCCGCCGAGTCCGGCATCCCCGTCGAAGAGGTCGGCGCCCTGCTCGTCGCCTGGGACGAGGACCAGCTGGCCGCCCTGCCGCGCTTGGCGGAGAAGGCCGGGCGCAACGACTGCCCGGACACCCGGCTCCTCGGCCCCGGCGAGCTGTACGCCCGTGAGCCGCACCTCGGCCCCGGAGCACTCGGCGCCCTCCACGTGCCCGGCGAGAGCATCATCTGCCCCTGGACGACGACCCTGGCGTACGCCACCCAGGCGGTCCGTGCGGGCGTCGACCTGCACCTGAACACCCGGGTGCAGGGCATCGGGCGAGGCGCGGACGGCCACCGGCTGACCACCACCCGGGGCACCCTGCACACCCGCCACCTGGTCAACGCGGCAGGCCTGCACGCCGACACCGTGGACCGCGAGCTCGGCCACGAGGACTTCACGGTCACCCCGCGCCGTGGCCAGCTCCTCGTCCACGACAAGTTCGCCCGCCGCCTCGTGAGGCACATCCTCCTCCCCGTCCCGACCGCCCTCGGCAAGGGCGTCCTGGTCGCCCCCACCGTCTACGGCAACGTCCTGCTCGGCCCCACCGCCGAGGACCTGGACGACAAGTGCGCCACCGGATCCACCGCCGAGGGCATCGCCCTGCTGCGGGAGAAGGGCCGCCGCATCCTGCCCGCCCTGCTGGACGAGGAGGTCACCGCCGTCTACGCCGGGCTGCGCGCGGCCACCGAGCACGAGGACTACCGCATCACCGCACACCCCGGGCAGGGGTACGTCACCGTCGGCGGCATCCGCTCCACCGGTCTGACCGCGTCCATGGCCATCGCCGCACACGTGGTGGGCCTGCTGGCCGGCACCGGACTCGACCTCGGACCGACCCGGGAGCCGGACACCGTGTGCATGCCCAACCTCTCGGAGGCCTTCCCGCGCCCCTACCAGCGACCCGAACTCATCGCCGCCGACCCGGAGTACGGCACCCTCGTCTGCCACTGCGAGCGCGTCTCCCGCGGCGAGATCCGCGACGCCCTCGCCGCCGTGATCCCGCCGCACACCTTGGACGGCCTGCGCCGCCGCACCCGGGCCCGGGGCGGCCGCTGCCAGGGGTTCTTCTGCGGGGCGGCGGTACGCCGGCTGTTCGAGGAGGCCCGCCCATGACGGCCGGACCCGCCGTACGACGGGTCGACGTCCTCGTCGTCGGCGCCGGTCCCGCCGGACTCGCGGCCGCGGCGCGCCTGGCCGCCGCGGGTGCCGGCCGGGTCGAGGTGCTGGAGCGGGAGGCACAGCCCGGGGGAGTGCCACGGCACTGCGCACACGGCGGCTTCGGCACCTGGCTGCACCCGCTGACCGGCCCCGGGTACGCGGGGCTGCTCGCCGAGGGCGCCACACGCACCGGGGCCGTGCTGCGGACCGGCATGACGGTCCTGGACTGGGCGGGCCCGCGCACGCTCACGGCGGTCGGTCCGCAGGGCCCGGAGACGATCGACGCGAGGGCCGTCGTCCTGGCCACCGGCTCCCGCGAACGTCCCCGCGCGGCCCGCCTGGTGCCCGGCACCCGGCCGGCCGGTGTCTACACCACCGGCGAACTCCAGCAGGCGGTAAACCTGTTCGGGCTGCCCATCGGCACCCGGGCGGTGGTGGTCGGAGCGGAGAGCGTCTCGTACGCGGCGTCCGGCACCCTGCGCACGGCCGGGGTGGCGGTCGCCGCCCTGGTCACCGAGGACGACCGTGCCCGGGTCCCGCGTCTGCGTGCTCAGTCGGCACGCCTCGGCCACCGCATCCCGCTCCTCACCGGCACCGCGGTCACCGAACTCCTCGGCCACGGCCGCCTGTCCGGCGTCCGCGTCCGCCGCCGCGACGGACGCACCGCCGTCCTGTCCTGCGACACGATCGTCTTCACCGGCGACTTCGTCCCCGACAACGAACTCGCCCGCCGGGCCGGCATCACGCTGGACACGAGCCCGCACACCTCGCGTCCGGGCGTCTTCGCGGCGGGCGCCGTGCTGCGCCCCGGACAGCGCGCCAGGGCGGCGACGTGGAACGGGGCGGAGGCGGGCGGTGCGGTGCTGGAGTGGCTGACGGAGGGGGAGTGGCCGAGCCGCACCGGCGCGTGAGCCTTCCCGGCCGCACCCTGTCGGGCAGCCCCGGCCCGGAGGCACCCGGCTCGGAGGCAATCGGCGGTCTCGGCCGTACCCGGCTCGGAGACACTCGGCGGTCCCGGCCGCAGCCTGTCCGGCGGTGTCCGCCCGAGCAGGTCTCGGCCGCACCTTGCCGGCAGCAGCCGACGGTCGCGGTCTCGGCCGCACTCTGTCGGGCAGCGACTCTGTCGGGCGGTGTCCGGCCCTTCCGCGGGTCTCGGCCGGACTCTGTCGGGCGGCGCCCGGCCCTCCGCGGGTCTCGGCTGCCCCCTGCTCGGCGGCTTCAGACGGTCGCGGACTCGGCGGCACCCGGTGGCAGCTGGCGGCACCCGGCGGTCTCGGTCGGCCCCCTGCTTGGCGGCTCCAGGCGGTCGCGGACTCGGCGGCACCCGGTGGCAGCTGGCGGCACCCGGCGGTCTCGGTCGGCCCCCTGCTTGGCGGCTCCAGACGGTCGCGGACTCGGCGGCACCCGGTGGCAGCTGGCGGGAACGGTAGGACGCGGTGGGGCCCCAGCGAGGCAGGTGCAGG
>NZ_JBFAET010000138.1:0-24004 GCF_040642095.1 Streptomyces sp. NPDC020362 | reverse complement strand
CGGTCAGCGCGCACAGTTCGTCACGGCTGAGCCCCTCTCCCGCGACGGCGAGCAGTCCGACGACCTGTCGCTCGGCCGCGTCCTCGGCGACCAGCCCCTTGAGCTCGTACTCCGCCTCGTGGCGCAGGCGGGTGGCGTTCGGGGAGGCGGCGAGCATGACCGGCTCGCAGTCCCGCAGCGGGTGGTCGCCCGGAAGATCCGCAGGCAGCCCCGGCAGTGGGCGGCTGGTGACGAGGACGCGAACGCCGTCCGGGAGGCGGCGGGGCAACAGCGATGCGATGCTGGGCCGGGGCGGGGACGCGGTCTGCGACAGATCCTCGTCCAGACCGTCGACGATGACCAGCAGCGGCCCGCGCTGCCGCTGTCGGCAGGCGGCGGCCTCGAGCAGCCGGAGCCACTCCCGTACGTGCGCGCCGGGTGCGGCTGCGGGCACGAGGGGCTCACCGGCCAGAGCCGCCAGTTGGTCGGCCATCGCCCGGGCGAAGGCGTCGCTGTCGCACTGGGTCGCATCGCGCCGCGTCACGAAGAACGCGGCCACGGCCACACCGGTGGGGGGATGCGCGGCCAGCCAGGCGGTGAACGCGGTCTTGCCGTGCCAGGGCGGTGCCTGCCACCACTGATAGCCGGACGGGCCCGCGCAGAAGCGCAGCACCGCTTCCAACTCCTCCTCACGGCCGAGGAGTTCCGGTGGGGCGATGGAGCGGGCCTGCGCCCGGTAGCCCTCGGCCACCCGGATGTCGCCGGTCGAGGGCCCGACCTGCTCCGGAGGGATGTCGAGCCCCGCCCGCCGCAGCAGTTCGGCGCCGGGGCCGTCGGGCGGGCCGGCCCAGCGGTCGGCGCGGCTGACGGTGAGGGTCCCTGCTCCCTCCGCGCGATGGTGCTCCACGACGATGCCGATGACACGGCCGTCGGCCCACACGGCCGCCCCCGACATGCCCTCCCAGGGCGATCCCTGCGCGGTGGCTTCGGGAGGCGGAACCCTGAACTCCAGGGTGTCGGTACGGAGATTGGACAGCACGGGAAGGTGACCCCACGCGTGACAGGCGTCGCGTGCGAGCGATCCGTCGGGGCGCCGGCGCATCTTGAACAGCGGGAAGCCCACCGCGCTGCAGGTCAGCACGGCGTTGTCGTGTCCTGGGGCACCGAAGCGCACCGGCTCCACCTGCCGGGCGAACGGGTCCGCCCCTGGGGCGAGTTCGAGCAGGGCGGCATCCGTCCGGGCGGGGCCGAACCAGCCCGCCCGTGCCGGAGCGCTCCACTCGTCGGACCGGTCCGGGTTGAAGCGGACGGTGACCTTCTCCGCGTCCCCGACCACGTGCGCGGCCGTGAGCACCAAGCCGGTCGCCACGAGATATCCGGACCCCCGCAGCCGGGCGCCGCCAGGACGAGTGACGACGACTTCGGCGACTCGGTCCGCCCGCAGGTCCGCCATCAGTGTGTCAGCGTTCCTCGGCAGCGCCCACGCCGGAGATCAACACCTCAGCCTGCACGGCGCAGTTCGCAATGACCGGCTCGGCACGCAACCGGCGGATCAACCCGGAAAGCTCCATCACTGCTGTACTCCCCCTACGACAGCGACCCCACCCGTGTCCATAGGCTAACAGCCAGTCACATGACACCCGGCACAGGCGTGGCCCCGGCTCCGCCACGGTGCCGGAGCCGGAGGGACAGCAGGTCGTTCTACCCGGCGCCCGCCCCGGCGACGCGGCTCCCCGTGCGTCGGGAGCGGGCGGGGCGGGCCGGAGACCGTGCTGCACCCCGAGGGGCGAGCAGCTCGGATCGGGGGTGGCGGACCGGGACCGCGCGGCGGTCAGGAACGTGTGCCGCTGCTCACCGTCGCCCGTCCCGCCCCGTGTACTGCGAGCCTGGAGTCGGCTCGGGACCTACGGCGTCAACCGGTCCATCGCCAACGACGTGCCCCTCTCGGGCGCGTGGGCGGACCGCATCGTCCTCCAGCCGGGCACCACCGTGGTCCGGGCGGCGCCGGGCGTGTCCGCCACCGCGGCGATGGCTCTGGCCTGCGCCGGCCCCACGGTCGTGCACGCCCTCTACGAGCGGCGGCCGGTGCGTCCGGGAGAGACCGTCATCGTCCGGGGCAGCGGCCCGGTCGGGCTGGCCGCGGCGGCGTTCGCCCAGCTCGCCGGGGCGGCGCGGGTCATCGTCGTGGGCGGTCCCGAGCGACGGCTGGCCGCGGCGGCCGCCGCCGGCATCGGTGACGTGCACCTGGACATCGTGGGCGCCGCGGACCGCGAGGCGGTGCTGCGCGAGGCACGGGCCGCCGCCGGCCCGGACGGCGCCGACCTGGTCATCGAGTGCGCCGGGGTCCCCGACGCCGTCGCCCAGGGCCTGACCCTGGCCCGCCGGGGCGGCTCCTACCTGGTCATGGGCCAGTACACCGACGCGGGCGACACCCGGCTCAATCCGCACCAGATCGTGCACCGGCAGCTCGACGTGGTCGGGTCGTGGGCCTTCACCGGCGCTCACCTCGTCGAGTACGTGCGGCTGCTTCCCGCCCTCGCCGCACGCTTCGACCTGGAGAGCATGGTGACGGTCTACCCGCTGGACAAGCACGCCGATGCCCTGGCCGGCGTCGCGGCGGGCGCCGTCCTGAAGGCCGTGCTGTCCGGCTGATCCGGCCCGTCGGCGCAGGTCCCCGCTCGCGGTCGCCGAAGAGCGGCGTTGCGCCCACGGGCAGGCCGCGCCGCCGGCACGCCGAGGCGAGTCCCCGCGGGCCCGTGTCCCCCCAACGACCGGTGCCCCGGGGCTCACTCACGTCCCTGCAGGCGTCGCAGCCCGTCTTCGGAGACCCGGTCGTCGGGCAGGTAGGCCAGGAAGTGGTGACCGGGCTCGTCGACCGCGGCCAGCTTCACGTACCGCAGGCGCAGTTCGCCCACGGCCGGATGCCGGAAGCGGCGTACCGAGGGCTCGAACCCGGCAGTCTCCCGGCGTTCGTACCAGCGGGCCGCGTCGCCGTCGGACAGCAACTCCTCGACGAGTTCCGCGAACCGCGGATCGTTCGGCCGGCGAGCGGCGCGCGAACGGAACTGGCCGAGCAGCGCGCGGGCCTCGTGTTCCCAGTCGGCGAGCAGGGTCCGGGCCGGCGGCCATCGGAAGACCAGCCAGAGGAGGTTGCGCTGCTTGGGGTGCAGCCGCGCCGGATCGGTCAGCAGCGCGGCGTATCCGGCGTTCCAGGCGAGCAGGTCCCAGTGCGGATCAAGTACCACGGCGGGGTGCGGTGTCATGGCCTCCACCAGGCTGAGCAGATTCCGCGACACCCAGGTGGGAGCGTCGGCGGGCGGCCTGCTCTCCGCCACGAACGACAGCACGTGCGCCGTCTCCGCGGCGTCCAGCAGCAGCACCCGCGACACCGCGCGCAGCACCTGCTCCGAGGTGCGCACCCGGCCCTGCTCCAGCCACGTGTACCAGGAGACGCTGATGCCGGCGAGGTCCGCCACCTCGGCCCGGCGCAGACCCGGTGTGCGGCGGCCCGGGGCGTCCGGCAGTCCCACGTCCCCGGGCCTGAGCCGTTCTCTGCGAGAGCGCAGGAAAGCCCCGAGTTCGGGGTGAGGGAATGTGTCCCGGGGCATGCGTGGGCCGGTCACCGGACCCCGCACCGGTGACCGCTCGCGACCGGCGAGGAGCCGCGGGCCGCAGGCGGCGATGTGCAGGTGTCCAGGGGCGACAGCCTGCCGCGCGTCATCGTGCCTCTCCTTGGGACGACGGGCGTCCGCCCGAACGCGGGCGCCCTCCACCGATGCTGCCGTCACCGGGCGCCGGGCCGGACCAGCAGGCTGTGAGTGATGGTAATAGGCAGCGATCTCCGTACCGAGGGGCCCGGTGCTGAACTGGTGACGGACCGCGTCCGTCCAGGGGCGGTCCCCCTTTGTCAACCGTTCTCGTCGAACCCTCTCGGAAGGGAGCGTCCACGTCGTGACCACCACCGTGTCGGCACCGGTGGCGACTTTGCCCGCGTCGTCCTTGCGGCTCTTGCTCGCCGCCGGATTCGTCAGCAACTTCGACCGCTTCTGCATCGCGCCCATGCTGGTTCTCATCGGAACGCGGCTCGGGGCCCCGCTACCCACCGTGGTGCTGGCCGCGAGCGGCTACTACCTCACCTACGGTCTGATGCAGCCGGTGTGGGGGGTGGCCAGCGACCGATGGGGCCGCGTGTGGGTGATGCGGGTGTCGCTGACCGGCGCGGCGCCGGCCGCCCTGGCCTCGGCCCTCGCGCCCGACGCTCCCGTGCTGATCGGGGCCCGGGCCCTGGCCGGTGCGTTCTTCGCCGCTTCCATCGCCGCCTCCCTGACGTACGTGGGCGACACGGTGCCCGCCGCGATACGGCAGCGGCCCCTCAGCGAGCTGATGACCGGCTTCGCGCTGGGCACCGCCGTGGCCACGGTCGTCGCCGGGGCGCTGGCGCACTACCTCACCTGGCGACTGGTGTTCGCGCTGCCCGGCGTCCTCGCCGCCTACCTGGCAGTGGCACTGCGCCGCCTGCCCGAGCCCGAGCGGGCACGCTCCGGATCGCTGCTGGCCCCCTTCCGCGTGGTCCTGTCGTCGGGGTGGCAGTGGTACGTCATGGCAGTGGCCATGCTGGAAGGAGCGGTGCTGCTCGGCTTCCTGACCTACCTGGCCCCGGCACTCGAGGCACGTGGAGTTCCCACCACCCTGGCCGGAGCGATCGCGGCCCTGTACGGCGTCGGTTCCATGACTGCGGCGCAGGTCGTCAAGCGGCTCGTCGGGCCGTGGTCTCCGGTGCGCCTGATCGTGGCCGGCGGTGTCCAGATGACCGTGGCCTACCTGCTCGCCGGGTACAGCCAGTCCACCGGGGCCATCGTCGCGGTGGCACTGCTGCTCGGCGGCGGCTGGTCCTTCATGCACTCCACGATCCAGTCGTGGGCGACGGCCCTGTCCCCCACGGCCCGTGCGACCGGCGTGGCCATGTTCGGCGTGGCACTCTACGTGGGCAGCGCCCTGGCCAGCGGGCTGGCCGCCGCCACGGCCCAGGCGCACGACTACCAGCCGCTGTTCTGGCTGGCGGCACTGCTGACCGTGCCCTTGACGGTAGCCGCCGCGGTGGGACGGGCACGCTACCGGTAGGCACTCCGCGCACCCCGACGAACCGCGCACGCGGCCGGCCGTCGGAGGGTGCGTGACCCGGCGGTGCCCGGCCATGGCGGCGACCACGAGGCGCCCTTCTGCTCCGGGTGACCGGCCGGGCCCCCTGCCGGCGAGCCGGCCGCGGCCTGTGGTGACGGCGCGCCGCGGCCGGAGTACCCGTCCGGCCCCGGGTCGCCGTACCGATCATTCCCCGCCCTTCCTCAGCTGGCCGAACAGCACGCGTTCGGAGTCGCTGAACGGGACGTCCGGCCTGAGGCGTTCCGGGTGCCAGTGCGGAATGTCGGGGGTCCGATGCTCGGTGTCGTCCCGCGGAACGGTCACGTACATCCGTCCCGACGCGACCAACGCCCGGTAGACGGCGCGCAGTATGCGCCTTGCTGTCATCGCTCCGAGTCCCTTCACATGCTCGCTGTGGAGACCAGCGGACGGGCTGCCGGAGCGGTGGCCGCGGGGTTCTCGTGGTCCTCGGCACGCCAGGTCCACAGCTGGGAGAGCGCGCGCAGGTCCAGGTCGTGTCCCTCGGTCCACAGCCGGGCGGCGGCGGTGAGGACCGACTGCCGGTCCGCCTCCTCGGTGCCGCCGCGGGCAGGCAGCAGCGGCACGGCGGCGGACGCTCCGAGCCGCAGGGCGCGGTGGCGGCGGGCGAAGGCGGTGAGTGTCTGCCGGGGTCCGGCCTCGATCAGCAGCATGTCGTCGGCGGCGAGCAGCGCTTCCAGACCCTGCTTGAAGTACACGGTGTCGGTGATCTGCCGTGCCCAGAAGCGGGGGCTGACGGCGTCGTCGGGGCTCATCAGCTCCCCCGTGTAGCCGGAGTAGAGCGGCAGTGCGGGTGCCCGCAGCGGGATGGCGCCGTAGGCGGCCTCGACCCGGTCCGAGGCGGCCGCCATTGCCGGAGAGTGGAACGGGGTGGTGGCGGGGACGGTGACGACGACGAAGCGGTCGGCGCGCAGCCGTTCCGCGACCTCGGCCAGCGGTCGGGCCGAACCGGCCAGCATGGTCTGCTGGTTGGCGTTGACCGCGGCGATGGCCACGTCGGCCCGGAGATAGGGGCGCAGCTGGTCCTCGGTGGCGCCGACCGCGAGCATGCCGCCGGGCGGGATCTTCACCGCTTGACGGACGCGTTCTTGGACCATGGCGACCGCGTCCCGCAGTGATACGACGCCGGCGATGACCGCGGCGACGAGTTCGCCGGCGCTGTGCCCGAGCACGGCGGTGGGGCGCACTCCCCAGCCGAGGACCATCCGGCCGAGCGCGTAGTCCACCGCGAACAGCAGCGGCTGGGCCCGGCGCACGTCGTCGATGGGGATCTCGGGGCGGCCCTCGGTGAGCCAGTCGGCCCGGATCCGGTGCTGCTCCTCGCCCAGGTGGGACAGGACCGCGTCCACGGCGGCGGTGAAGACGGGTTCACGTCCGTAGAGGCCGGCCGCCATGGCCTGGTACTGGGAGCCCTGGCCGGGGAAGAGCAGGGCGACGGGGCGGGGACGGCGCACGGTAACGGGCTTGGCTCGGTGGACGGCGGCGGCCGAGAGTGCCGCCACGGTGACGGCTGCCCCGCGCACCGGTCCGGGCTCGGTGCCGCACGGTACGGCGGTGGGCAGGGCCGGGAATCCCTCCCGGTGCAGGTTTCCGAGCAGCGGCATGAGTTCGCCACGGACACGTTCCTCGTCCCGCGCGTCCCTGCCGGACCAGAGCAGCAGCCGGTGGTGGGACGGGTCGGTGACACGGCGGCCGTGGCTGAGCGGCCTCAGCGGGGGGATGCGGTCCAGGTCGGTGGTGTCGTCGAGGTCGAGGGTACCGATGACGGTGTCCCCGTCCGCCACCGCTTCGGCGGCGCGCTTCACCGCATAGACCGTGATGGTTTCGGGATCCGGCTCGGCGAACCCGGCGACGAGCGCGAAGTCGGCGGTGCCGTCCTGGAGTTCCTGGTCGGCCAGCCGCAGCGCCCGGCCCGGGGCGGACGCCGTGCGGACCGAGAACCCCTCGTGCTCGGGTGCCAGCGACGGGTCCGGGGCGTTCGCCCCGATGTACACGACGGTGCGTGCGGGCAGCTGCTGCGGGCTGCGGCCGAAGGCCCGCAGCACCGCCGAGACCGCCGGGGCGGACGCGACGGCGGGCGGCCTGTCCGGCGAGGGGGGCCCGGGGCGGACGAGCAGCCTGCGGATCACCGCACTGGAAGCCGTGAGTGGCATGGTTCCTCCTCCTCGGCCACGTGCCGCGGCCGCTGTGGTGCCTGATCGTGACCGGTTGCCGCGGCGGGCGGTCCGGCGATGACCGGGGGCGCCCGGAAGGACGGCATCGTGCGTGCGGGTCCGGGACGCGGCAGGGGTGCAGCGTCGCCGTACGCGTCCGGGCAGCGGCCACCCCGCGAGCGGGGGAGATCGGAAGCGGGGCGGCCGCGCCGATTCGGGTCAGGCGGCGTTCTCCTGGCCGGCGTTGATGAGGGCGAGCATGGCGCCCGGGGTCTCCGCGTCGACGACCGCGTCGTCCGGGATGGTGATGCCGTACTCGCGCTGGACCTGCCCGATCACCTGGAGCAGGGCGAGAGAGTCGTAGCCCAGCTCGATGAACGGGGTATCGATGACATCGCCGTCCAGGTCGATGCCCTCCTCCTCGCCCGCGCTCTCGCGCAGCATCCGGGTCAGGTCGGCGAGGGTCACAGTGGTGGTCGTCGTGGTCACGGTGGTTTCCTCCGTTGGGTGATGGTTGTTCTGCCTCACTCGGTGGTGCCTGTTCCGGCCGGCCCGGCGGTGTCCCGTCCGGCCGCAGCAGCCGAGGCGGGTCTGCGCGGCCCGGTGACCGCAGGAATGGCCCGGCTCGGTGGTGAACGGACGTCGGGTCACTGCGCCCGACGTACGACGAGTGCCGCGTTGAAGCCGCCATGGCCCCGGGCCAGGACGAGGGCGGTCCGCAGGTCCGACTCCCTCGGCGCCCCCGTGACCAGGTCGATCGCATGGCCGGGGGCCACCTGGACGTCGGCGGTGGGCGGGATCACCCCGTCGCGCAGGGAGAGCAGGGCCGTGGCCACGTCGAGCGCGGCGCCGCCGGCCAGGAGCCGCCCGGTCATCGCCTTGGGCGCGGTCACCGGCACGGCGTGCGGGCCGAACAGGCCGGTCAGCGCCTCGACTTCGGCCCGGTCCCGAGCCGGCACCCCGGACGCGTCGGCGAAGACGACGTCGATGTCTGCGGGGGTGAGTCCGGCGTCCGTGACGGCCTGTTCGGCCGCCCTGCGCAGTCCGGGCGGCCGGCCGGAGCCGGGGGCCGGGTCGAGGGTGGCCGCGTACCCGGCGATCTCGCCGTAGATCCGGTCGATGCCGCGTCCGCGGGCCGATGCGAGGTCTTCGAGTACGAGGATCGCGCCGCCCTCGCCCGGCACGTATCCGCTCGCGTCGGCGGAGAAGGGAAGGAAGGCACGAGCCGGGTCGTCCACGGTGCTCATCAGCCCGGAGGCGATCTGCGGCACCCAGCCCCAGGGGCAGACGGCCGCGTCGACGCCGCCGGAGACGACCATGGGGAAGCCCTTGCGGACGTGACGCCTGCCGTGTCCGATCGCGTCGATGCCGCCCGCCTGTTCGGTGAGCAGGACCCCGCTGGGGCCGCGCATCTTGTGCCGGATCGAGATCTGGCCGGTGTTGACGGCGTAGAACCAGGCGAAGGACTGGTACGCGCTGACGTGCTCCTTGCCCTTGCTCCACAGGTTCTGCAGCTCGCGCTGGCCGAACTCGACGGCACCGCCGGAGGCCGCCGTGACCACGCCCACCCCGTACTCAGGGAGTTGAGCGGTGTCGAAGCCGGCGTCCTTGAGGGCCCAGTCCGCGGCGACGAGGGCGAGCCGGGTCATGTGGTCGGTCTGCGGAATCAGCCGGCTGGGGATGTGCTCCTCGGCGACGAATCCCGGTACTTCACCGGCGACCCTCGACGGATACGGGGCGGCGTCGAAGCGGGTGACCGGTCCGAGGCCCGACTCCCCCGCGAGGGTGGCCTTCCAGTAGTCCTCGGTGCCCAGGCCGTTGGGCGCGGTGATGCCCAGGCCGGTCACCACGACGGGCGTGGTCATGCTGTGCTCCTCTCCGGCCGGGCCAGCACCATCGCGCTCTGGAAGCCGCCGAATCCGCTGCCCACGCTGAGCACGACATCCGTCTGCTGCTCACGGGCGGTCAGCGGGATGTAGTCGAGGTCCAGTTCGGGGTCGGGCTCGTGCAGATTGGCGGTGGGCGGCAGCACGCCGTGTTCCATGGCGAGGGCACAGGCTGCGATCTCCAGCGATCCGATCGCGCCGAGCGAGTGTCCGATCATGGACTTGATGGAGCTGATCGGGGTCCGGTAGGCGTGGTCGCCGAGGCTCCGCTTGAACGCGCCCGTCTCATGGCGGTCGTTCATCTTGGTGCCCGAGCCGTGCGCGTTGATGTAGCCGATGCTGGTGGGGTCGAGCCGGGCCTCGGCGAGGGCGACGTCGATGGCCTCCGCCATCTCCCGTCCGTCCGGCTTGAGTCCGGTCATGTGGAAGGCGTTGCAGCGTGCCGCGAATCCCGCGATCTCGGCGTAGATGTGCGCGCCCCTGCGCCGGGCGCCTTCGAGTTCTTCCAGAACCAGCACGGCGGCGCCCTCCCCGAGGACCAGGCCGCTGCGGGTTCGGTCGAAGGGCCGGCAGGCGCTCTCCGGGGTGTCGTTGCGGGGGGTGGTCGCGAGGATGGCGTCGAAGCAGGCCGAGGTGATCGGCGAGATCGGCGCCTCGGTCGCCCCCGCGATCATGACGTCGCAGGTGCCCTCACGGATCAGTTCGACCGCGTGCCCCAGCGCGTCGAGTCCCGAGGTGCAGCCGGTGGAGACGACCGCCGCGGGCCCCTCGGCCCCGGCCGTCATCCCGACCTCCGCGGCCATCGAGCTGGGTACGAAGTGCCGGTACAGCTCGGGTATCGCGTAGGTGTGGTCGACGAGCCACTTGCGGCCACCGTCGCTCACCACCGCGTACTCGCGCTCCAGGCTGGTGGTGCAGCCGACCGCACTGCCCAGCGACGTGCCGACCCGTCCGGGGTCGTGAGCCTCGATGTCCAGGCCGCTGTCGGCCAGGGCCTCCCTGGTGGAGACGACCGCGAACTGCGCGGCCCGGTCGAGCCGGCGGACCTCCTGCTGGGAGAGCCCGGCGGCAAGCGGGTCGAAGTCGCACTCCGCGGCCACCTGGGAACGGAACGGGGAGGGATCGTAGAAGGTGATGGTGCGGGTGGCGGTACGGCCCGCGGTGAGCAGGTCCCAGTACGCCTTCACGCCCACCCCACCCGGGGCCACGACGCCCAGCCCGGTGATGGCAACTCGCCGCATCGTCTACCTCGCCTTCGACGGGGCGGAGTGCCGTTGTCGGCGCTCCCTGCCGGATGGCACTGTGCGGACCACTGTCGATCCCTTCGTCCGGAACGCTTGTCTGAGTCGGCGACCGGGGTGAAGCGGGGGTGGTCTCACCCCGGCCGACCGGGCCGGACGGCCGCCCGCTTGTGGCGTACCGCCGTCTCCGGCGTTCATATGGAACGTCCGTGCCCTCGACACACGCTCGTGCGTGCGTGGACCTGGTGGGACGGGCCCTCACGTCGGGATGTTGCCGTGCTTGCGAGCTGGCACTTCGGCCTTCCTGCCGCGCAGCATCGCGAGCGAGCGGATCAGCACGGAGCGGGTATCGCCGGGCTCGATGACGTCGTCGACGAGGCCTCGTTCCGCAGCGTAATAGGGGTGCATCAGCTCGGTCCTGTACTCCTCGATGCGCCGGGCGCGCACGGCCTCGGGATCCTCGGCGGCGGCGATCTCCCGGCGGAAGATGACGTTGGCCGCGCCCTCGGCGCCCATGACGGCGATCTCGTTGGTGGGCCAGGCGAAGGAGAGGTCGGCGCCGATGGAACGGGAGTCCATCACGATGTACGCGCCGCCGTAGGCCTTGCGCAGCACCAGGGAGATCCGGGGCACGGTGGCGTTGCAGTAGGCGTACAGCAGCTTGGCGCCGTGCCGGATGATGCCGTTGTGCTCCTGGTCCACGCCGGGCAGGAAGCCGGGCACGTCGACGAGGGTGACCAGCGGGATGTTGAAGGAGTCGCAGGTGGAGACGAAGCGGGCCGCCTTCTCGCTGGCGTGGATGTCCAGCACGCCGGCGAGGACGGCGGGCTGGTTGGCGACGATGCCCACCGGGTGACCGTCCAGACGCGCGAGGGCGCAGACCACGTTGCGCGCCCACGCCTCGTGGATCTCGAAGTACTCGCCGTCGTCGACGATCTCCTCGATCACCCTGCGGATGTCGTACGAGCGTCCGGAATCGGCCGGTACGAGGTCCACGAGGGCGTCGGTGCGCCGGTCCGCGGGGTCGTCCGCGGGCGCCTGGGGCGGCATCTCACGGTTGTTGGAAGGCAGGAGCGAGATGAGGAAGCGTACGTCCTCGAGGCATTCCGTCTCGTCGTCGTGGACGAAGTGGCACACGCCGGAGGCCGTCGCGTGCGCGTCCGCCCCGCCCAGGCCGTTGTGGGTGATCTTCTCTCCGGTGACGGCCTCGACGACATCGGGCCCGGTGATGAACATCTGGGCGGTCTCGCGCACCATGAACACGAAGTCGGTGAGTGCGGGCGAATAGGCGGCGCCGCCGGCGCACGGCCCGAGCATCACGCTGATCTGCGGGATCACCCCGGAGGCCGCGACGTTCCGGCGGAAGATCCCGCCGTAGCCCGCGAGCGCGGTGACGCCTTCCTGGATACGGGCGCCCGCGCCGTCGTTCAGGGAGACGAGCGGGGCGCCGGCCGCCTCCGCCAGGTCCATGATCTTGTGCACCTTGGCCGCGTGTGCCTCGCCGAGCGCGCCCGCGAAGACCCGGAAGTCATGGGCGTAGGCGAAGACGGTGCGGCCGTGGACCAGGCCCCAGCCGATCACCACCCCGTCGCCGTGAGGCCTCTTGTCCTCCAGGCCGAACCCGCTGGCGCGGTGCCGTCGCAGCGGCTCGATCTCGGTGAAGGTCCCCTCGTCGAAGAGGATGTGGAGCCGTTCGTGCGCGGTGAGTTTGTTCTTCGCGTGCTGGCGCCGGGTGGCGTCGGGATCGGGACCACGTCCCACTTCTTCTTTGAGCCGGCGCAGTTCCGCGGCGGCGCGGCGCAGGTCGGGGGCGGCCGCAGAGGTGGTGAGTTCGTCGAGGATCGTCATCGAACGAACGTAGGAACGCCGCCTCGAGCGTGGGTCGAGGGGCCGCCGGTGCGCCGGACCGTCGCGTCAGCCGGCGAGGAAGGTGGACACCCCGTGGTCGAGCGCGGGATCCGCGTTGAGAACGGACCGCTGCAACTGCTGCAGACGGGGCGACGGTTCCATGCCGAGTTCGTCGACGAGCGCCGTGCGCAGCCGCTGGTAGGCCTCCAGCGCGCGCCAGGCGTTGTTCGAGCGGTGCAGCGCTGTCATCAGCTGCGCGCAGAAGTTCTCGTGCATCGGGTGCTTGGCGGCGAGGACCCGCAGTTCGGGCACCAGTTCGGCGTGCCGGCCCAGTTCCAGGTCGGCGTCTATGCGGCGTTCGAGCGCCGCCATCCGGTCCTCCTCGAGCCGCAGCGCCTCCAGTTCCAGCACGCCGCCCACGCGTACGTCCACCAGGGCGGGCCCCTGCCACAGGTCCAGTGCCCTGCCGAGGAGGTCGGAGGCGGACTCGTGGTCGGCGTTCGCGTGAGCGTCCCGCCCCGCCTCGTAGAGCCGCTCGAACTCCTGCACGTCCATCCGGCCCGGCTGAACCTCCAGCAGGTATCCGCCGTGCTGCGTGACGAGTACGTCCTTGGCCTGCCACCCCTGGTCTCCGTCGAGAGCCGCCGCGATCTTGCGCCGCAGCTGAAGGATGTACGTCTGCAGGGTGGTGGCGGCGCTGCGCGGGATCTCCTCGCCCCAGATCTCCTCCATCAGCGTCGGTACGGTGACGACGCGGCCGCTCTGCAGGGCGAGGAGGGCGAGGATCTGCCTCGGCTTGGCGGCGCTCGGCACCACGGAGACGCCGTTGAGTTCCGCGCTGAGCCGGCCCAGCATCTTGATGTCCATGTGTGCTCTCCCGTCTCGTCCGGGCGGTGCCGGCGGCCATAGGGCCGCTGATGTCACCCCCGAGCGTGAAGAGAGCGTGCCATCAGCACGGATCGAGTCCCAGTGAACGATTCACGTACCGGGCCATGAAAATGTCATACCCCGGCGGTGACAACCACACTGGGCCCCCGAGACGGAGCCAGCCCAGAATTCGGAGCGGCGGGACGTCGAGAACTAGCCCGGCTCGAGTTCCCCGCTCCTCAACACTCAAGGCCTCATCTGGAGGGTTCCATGAGAACGTTGAACGCCATCGCCCTGTCCGGCCCCGCCGGATCGACGTCGCAGGACCACCGTTTCGCCCTGCTCACCGCCCGTGCGGGCCTCGAGCCGGATCTGGCCGAGCGGTACTTCAGCGACCCCCTGTCGGTGCTGGTCGAGTTCGGGCTCAGTGCGGCGGAGCCGGTGTACTTGACGGAACCGGCCGACGGGGAGGCGGATCTGGTGATCGAGGACCTGGATCGCCTGGACACGGCCGCCGCAGACATCTGCTACTTCTGCACACTTGAGACGGACCGTCAGGGCGAGACGGCGCTGGCATGACGGTATCGGACATACCTGCAGCGCGGCCCGTGGGATTCAAGCCCCATCTCCGCGTGGAAGTGGTGAACGGCGAAGCCGTCTACCTCCTGTCGGAGCAGGGCACGACGGCCCTGCACGGCCGGCACGTGGAAGCGCTCGCCCCGCTTCTCGACGGCACCCAGACCCTGTCGGCCGTGCTGGAGAAGGCGGCGGGGACGCTGTCCCCGGCCGCGGCCGGCCGGACCATCGCCGCGCTCGCCAGGGCCGAACTGATCGGCTATCAGGCTCCGCCCGCGGACTGTCCGGCCGAGGCCTACTGGGAGCTGGCCGGGCTCAGCGGGTCGGGGGCACAGGCAGCCGTTCTCAACACACCCGCCCAGGTGCTGGCCCTCGGGCGGACGGACCTCGACACCGTCCGCACCGAGTGCCGCAGCTCCGGACTTCGCCTCGCGGAGGAAGGCGAACCGGCCGCGTTCTCCCTGGTGCTGTGCGACGACTACCTCGATCCGGAGCTGGCCGAGGTCGATGCCTCCCACCGTTCCGCACAGCGCCCCTGGCTGCTGGCCAAGGCCTGTGGCACCGAATCATGGGTGGGGCCGGTCTTCGGTCCCGGCGACCGGCCCTGCTGGTCATGCCTGGCTCACCGGCTGCGCGGCCACCGCGCGGCCCAGTCCCTGGTCCAGCACGTACTCGGGCTGCAGGGACCCCTGGCACTCCCCGAGGCGTCCCTGACCCCGGTACGCGCTCTGGGGCTCCAGAGCGCCATCCTGGAGGCGGTGAAATGGGTGGCCGGCATGCGCTACCCGGAGCAGAGTTCCGTGTGCACCCTGGACACCCGTACGCTGCGCACCCGTCACCACGTGGTAACCCGGCGTCCCCAGTGCCCGACGTGCGGCGATCCCGGCCTGGTGACCGCACGGGTACAGCGGCCGGTCACCTTCGTGCCCCGTCTGAAGTCGGAGGGGAACGGCAACGGTCATCGGGCCCTGTCCCCGGCCGCGGTGCGCGCCCGCTACCAGCACCTGGTCGATCCGCTCACGGGTGTCGTGCCCGAGGTGCGCTCGGTTCCGGGAACTCCGGCAGGACTCAACAGGTACGTCTCGGGGCGCAACCCCGCGCTGCGGGCACGCTCACTCGACGGTCTGCGCAACGGACTGCGCAGCCACAGCGGCGGCAAGGGCATCACCCCCCTCGAGGCCGAGGTCGGCGCGCTCTGCGAGGCCGTGGAGCGTTACTGCGGAACGCGCCAGGGGGACGAGCCGGTCGTTCTGGACACCTTCACCGGGCTGGGCGGAGCCGCGATCCATCCCAACGCGTGCCAGCTCTATGCCGACCGGCAGTTCGGGGAGCGGGACCGGTGGAACCGCTCGGGCTCGGCATTCCAGCAGGTCCCGCCGGTCTTCGACCCTGGTGCGGTCAGGGAGTGGACGCCGGTGTGGTCGGTCACCGCGGGTACCCATCGCCTGCTGCCCACGTCGATGCTCTACTTCGGCCCGGCTCCCGGCGGGCGCCTGCAGGCGCCCTGGGCGGACTCCAACGGCAACGCGGCGGGCAGCAGCCTCGAGGACGCCGTCGTGCAGGGGTTCCTGGAACTGGTCGAGCGTGATGCGGTGGCTCTGTGGTGGTACAACCGCACACGCCATCCGTCAGTGGACCTGGACGCCTTCGACGAGCCCTGGATCGCGCGGACCCGCGAGGTGTACGCGGAGTTGGACCGCACGATCTGGGTGCTCGACCTCACGGTCGATTTCGGCATTCCGGTCATGGCGGCCGTCTCCTGCGCAACGGGGCGGGCGGCCCAGGGAATTTCCTTCGGTTTCGGAGCGCACTTCGACGCCCGTACTGCGCTGCGCCGTGCGGTGACCGAGATGGCGCAACTGCTCCCCGCCCGTCACGACGATCCCGGGCGGCGTGAGGAGTTTGCGGTCTCGAACCCGGAACTGGCCGACTGGTGGTCCTGTGCGACCACGAAGAACCAGCCATACCTCTTGCCGGATCCGGCCGAACTGCCGCGCACACCGGGCGACTATGTGTACATCTCACGCAATGATCTGCTCGGTGATCTGGCGGCAATCGAGGCGCTGTTGCGCCGGCGGGGGATGGAACTGCTGGTCCTCGACCAGACCCGACCCGATGTGGAACTTCCCGTGGTCAAAGTGCTGGTTCCCGGGATGCGTCATTTCTGGGCGAGGTTCGCACCGGGTCGTCTCTATGAAGTACCGGTGAGGCTCGGCCGCCTGGAACGCCCGACTCCTTACGAGGATCTCAACCCGATCCCCCTGTTCGTGTGAATCCCGATTGTCCGTTCCGAGCGGTGGCCTGGTTCAATCCTTGGCCCTACCATGCCGTTCAATCAGTATTCCGGCGCCAGGGGAGCGCGATGGGGGACGCATTACGGCCTGCGGAAACACCCGCGGGGACCGCAGAGCTGAGATCAGCAGGCAGGCACTTGATCGCGCCCCGCCTCGCGCGCACCATCATGACGGTGGTCCTGGCCGGTTACTGCTCGGTCGTGGTCCTGAACGTGCTCAGGGCCGGGGCGGGGGGCGCGGGCGAGCTGGCCGCCTGCGTGGCCACCGTGCTGCTCGTGTTCGCCCTGCAGTTGGCCCTCTCCTCCCCCACCGCGCGCGGCTGGCCCATGAAGCGGCAGATGGCCGCTCTCGTGGCCCAGGCCGTCCTGACCTATCTGCCCATGGTCTGGTTCCAGCTCAGCTGGGGCAGCATGCAAGGGCCGCTCGCCGCAACGGTGTTGCTCTCGCTGCCGGACCGCCTGGCGTGGCCGCTGTTCGGAGTCGTCCTCGTCGGTGTCCCGCTGTATCCCCTGTCGATGGGCGCCAACGCGGTCGACTGCGCCTACGCCTTCATCTCGGTCATGCTCGCGGGCCTGGTGATCTACGGCCTGACCCGTCTCGCCGATCTCGTACAGGAACTGCACGCCACCCGGGAGAGACTGGCCCGTATGGCCGTCACCCAGGAACGGCTGCGCTTCGCGCGTGATCTGCACGACCTGCTCGGATACAGCCTCTCGACCATCACGCTCAAGGGCGAGCTGGTCAGCCGGCTGATTCCGTCCCGCCCGGAACAGGCCACCGAGGAGACCGTCTCCCTCCTCCTGGTCGCACGCCAGGCCCTGTCCGACGTGCGTCTCGTGTCGCGTGGCTATCGGGACATGTCGCTGCGCGACGAGGCGGAGTCGGCGGCTGCGGTACTGGCGTCGGCCGACGTGCGCGCCGAGGTGGACGTCGGGGTCCAGCGGCTGCACCCGGTGGTCGACACGGTGCTGGCAACCGCTCTGCGGGAGGGTGTCACCAACATCCTCCGGCACAGCAAGGCGGAAGTCTGCACCATCAAGGCGACACATAAGGAGGAAACGATCCTTCTCACCCTGGTCAACGACGGTGTCGTCACCAGGGGGCGTACACTGGAGGCCCGATCGGGCGGTGGCAGCGGGCTCGGGAACCTCCGGACCCGTCTCACCGAGATCGGAGGCGAGCTGACCGCCGGTGTCGGAGCGGACGGCTTGTTCCGGCTCCAGGCACGGGCTCCGCTCCAACCGCGCAACGGCGAGGCCAGGGTACCGACGACGCCGGATGCGGCAGAGCCCGGAAAGCCTGCGTCCTGACATCCGACGACATCGATCGCTGGGGGGAGCACCGATGCTGTCCATCAACATCCTTCTTGCGGAGGACGTGCACATGATCCGCGGCGCCCTGGTGGCGCTGCTGCAGCTCGAGCCCGATCTGCATGTCGTCGCCTCGGTGGACCGGGGCGACACGATCGTCAGCACGGCGCTCGACACCCAGCCCGATGTCGCCGTGATCGACGTGGACCTGCCGGGGATGGACGGTCTGACGGCTGCCGCCGATCTGCATCGGCAACTCCCCAGATGCCGCTCCCTGATCCTCACCAGCCTCGGCCGCCCCGGCACCATGCGCCGTGCGATGTCGGCCCATGTGTCGGGGTTCCTGCTGAAGGACTCCCCGCCGGACCAGCTCGCCCGCGCGGTGCGGTCCGTGGCCGCGGGACAGCGTGTCGTCGACCCCCAACTCGCCCTCAGCGCCTGGGACTACCCGGACAACCCGCTGTCCCGCCGGGAGGTGGAGGTGTTACGCCTCGCGGCCAAGGGAGCCGACACCGCCGAGATCGCCGGATGTCTCTACCTCACCAACGGGACCGTCCGTAACTACCTCACGTCCATCGTCAGCAAACTCGGGGCACGCAACCGCATCGACGCCATCCGCATCGCCGAAGAAGCCGGCTGGATCCCCTGAGCCGCCCGCCACCGGGGGCCCGAGGAGCGCGTCGAGCAGACCCGCGTCGAGGGTCGTGCCGATCGAGAGGTCCGTCGGCTCCCCGAACCCGGCGTCGGACACCGCCGCGCTCACCACATAGCGCCCGACCCCGAAGGTCCTGAACGCCCACTCGTCGGCGCCCGTGTCCGTGCCGTCGGGCCGTACCAGCCGGGCCTGCGACCCGCGCAGCGCGAAGCCGAACTCGGTGAACCGGAATCTCAGGCCCTGTCCGAGCGCCTTGCTGTAGGCCTCCTTCAGGGTCCACAGCCGCACCAGGGTGTCGTTGCGCGCACCGTCGTCCCCCTCGTCGAGACGCCGCTTCTCGAAGGGAGTGCACGCCTGGGACTCCGATCCGGTGTGGGCGAGTCTGCGGTCGGCACGCTCCACGTCGACGCCGATCCGGCCCCGGCGGGTGATCCCGACCACCATCATCTCCTCGGTGTGGCTGAGGCTGATGTCGATCTGGTCGCAGCCACGCACATAGGGGCGGCCGCCCGGCTGGTAGGCCAGGTCGACGAGCTGCGGAGTCGTGTCCAGCGCCGCCGCGGCCGCATGTCGCAGCAGCAGCCGGGAGGCAAGGAAGCGCTCCTGCATCCTGGGCCTGTCACCGAACGCCTGGTAGCGCCTCCAGTCGCGGCCCAGCAGCGCGCTCAGCAGCTCGGAGTCCCGCTCCCCGTGAGGCAGCCAGGCCGGCATGGTGCTGAAGGTCAACACGCTTCCCCTGCAGGCGAGTTCCTCGCACAACCGGTCCCAGGAGCCGCTCGGTCCGTGCGCGGGCAGCGGCCGGCCGATCGTCGCCATCGCCTCAGGCTCCTGCCAGCGCGGCGGTCAGCGGGCCCGCGTCGAGCGCGGAGATCACTCCGGCCAGGTCGACGGCGTCGCTCTCCGGACCGCGGCACGCCACCAGGCAGCTCGGTCCGTCGTTGCCGCCCAGCCGGCGCAGGAACGGGGTGAGCACCACCCGCGGGCCGATCTCCACGACGTGGGTGGACGCCTGCTGGTCGAACAGGGCCCGCGCGGCGTCGGAGAACCTGACCGGTGCGGTGATCTGTTCGGCCCAGTAGGGGCCGTACAGCGGCTCGGTGGTCAGGCGGCCGTGCACGGTGGAGTAGAACGGCACCCGGGCGGCGCCGCCCGCCACCCTGCGGGCCACCGGCTCGAACTTGGGCAGCACCGGCGCCATGAGCGGTGAGTGGAAGGCATGGGACACGGCCAGATGGCGGCAGGCGATGCCGCGGCTCTCCAGCTGCATCTGGATGCGCTCGAGGCCCGCCTGCTCCCCGGAGAGCACCGTCGCCTTGGCCGCGTTGATCGCTCCGATGCCGACGCCGGGTTCGTCCGCGACCAGTTCCGCGGCCTCGTACGGGGTCGCGCAGGTCGCCATCATGCCGCCGCCGGAGGGCAGGTACTGCATGAGGGCGCCGCGCACCGCGACCAGTTTGGCCGCGTCGGACAGCGAGAGGGCGCCCGCGATCGTGGCGGCGGCGAACTCCCCGATGCCGTGACCCAGTACGGCAACCGGCGCCACGCCCACCTCCTGGAAGGTCTGGGCGAGTGCGTACCCGACGGCGAAGAGAGCCGGCTGTGCGAAGGCCGTCTGATGGATGCGCGGGTCGTTGTCGAGGATCAGGTCGACGACGGACGTCCCGGTGTACGGCAGCAGCGCGGCGGCGGCCTCGTCGAGGTAGCTGCGGTAGCCGGTGGAGTCCCGGTACAGGCCCGCGGTCATGCCCGGGTGCTGGGATCCCTGGCCGGTGAAGACGAAGGCCGCGCGCACCAGGCCGTCGCCCGCGGGGCGCGGATCACGCATGGCCATGTACCGGCCGAGATCGCGCACGGTCGGGTAGGTCTCGATGTCGGTGGGGTCGACCAGCGGACCGAACTCCTCCTCGATGTCGCCGTAGAGGCTGAGCGTCGCGACCGAGTCGAGTCCGTACTCGTGGAACGGGACGTTGTCCTCCACGGGCCGGCCCAGGTAGTGGGTGAGGCGCTCGCGCAGCCACTCCCGGTGGGTTCCGTCGAACGAGTCGTCGTGCAGATGATCAGGCATGGTGTGTGCTCCATCTCAGGCGCGGACGGCTGCCCCTGGCGGCTGCTCAGGCCAGCGAGGATGCGTAGAGGTCGTAGCTGCGTCGGTGGTGCGACCGGGCCAGCAGTTCCGCGAGCACCCGCTGTTCGCAGAGGGCCGGGCGGTCCGGCAGCGGCAGGTCGAGCCGTCGGCCGAGCCGGTGCAGGACCGCGACCGGCCAGGCGGGATCGGCGAGGAACGGGTCCGTGTCGCCCGGTGCCTGCAGCTGCTCGCGCCACACGCCGAGGCAGGCCGCCGCTGCCAGCACCATGGTGTAGCGGTCGGCGAGCCCGAAGTTGTGCGGGCTCGCCAGGGCCCGGCGTTCACCGAGCGGCACGGTCCGGAACACCCGGCGCAGCTCGCGCAGTTCGTCGGTGAACGCACCGGCGAGCAGCCGCAGCACCCGCAGGTCCTCCCGGCCCGGCAGCGTGTCGTCGGCCGTCTGCAGCCAGTCACCGCACGCGATCAGGGTCGCCGCCAGCGGGTCGCCGTCACCGAGCAGCGCAAGGCGTTCGAGGTCCAGCGGCGGCAGGTCCTCGGAGAGCCGGAACAGGCCGGCGGGCGCCTCGCGGTCCGAGAACCAGGCGTGTCGGGCGAAGTGCGGCAGCTGCGGCAGGATGGTGACCTGGCGTCCCGCACTGCCGGCGTGCCCCAGCGAGGTGACCGGCAGATCGCGCAGCTGCTTCAGGAACATCCCGTACGATTCGCTGCCGGCGAAGCTCTCCTCACCGAGAACCGCGGACATCTCGTCCATCGACTCGGCGGCGAGCTTCGGGGCGAGGTAGGCGGCCGATGCCGCATACGCGCTCATCTGCCGCGGCAGCAGGTGCAGTGCCCGGGTGGCGACCAGCGCGAGGCAGTCCATGACCAGCAGGTCCAGGAACGCCCCGGTGAGTACGTCGCGTACGTGCTGGACGTCGAGCGAGGACCGGCCGTCGGCCCGCCGCCGGGTGGCGAACCTGACCACCGTGCGCAGCGCGGTGTCGACGCCCGCAAGCACGATCGACGGGATCAGGCCACGGATCTGCAGCGAGGACCGCAGCGACGTCTCGTAGCCGTCGCCCACCTTGCCGAGCACCGCGCTGTGTGGCACCGGGCAGTCGTCGACGTGCAGTCCGCCGAACTCGGCGCCGCGCATCCCGGCGGTGGCGAACCGCTCCACGTCCGAGACCCGGCCGGCCGGCATCTCCGCGCGGTCGAGCAGCAGGACGGAGTGACTGCGGCCCACGCTGCCGGCGTCGCCGGTGCGGGCGAAGACGACCAGGCCCCGCGCCCTGGACGCGTTGGCGATCCCGGTCTTCCGGCCGCTCAGCAGCAGGCCGCCGGCCGCGGGACGGGCGGTGAACTCGTCGCGTACGAAGCTGTTTCCGTGCGCCACCTCGTGCCGTGCGACGGCGACCCGGTCTCCGCCGAGCAGCAGCCGCGCGACGAAGGCACGTTGCTCGGGGGTACCCGCAGCCCACACGGGGGTCGCGGCGAAGAAGCAGTTGAGGCCGAAGCCGAAGCCGAGTGAGGCGTCCCGGCGGAACACCGGGCGCAGCATCCGGCCCAGGACGTCCATGCGCCGGAGCCTGCCGCCCAGTTCGGCCGGCACGAACTCGGCGTTGAGGCCGAAGGCACCCAGCACTTCCTCGGCTCCGGGCGCGACCCTGCCCTCGGTCTCGGCGGCGATCAGGGCGTCACCGCCGAGGGGGTTGTCCGGGTCGTCGAGCGGGCCGAAGGCCACTTCCAGGGCCCCGATCCGCTCCTCGTGGCCGGCCGCCGTCATCGCCGCCTCCCCTGTGCCACCAGTTCGTCGATCTCCGGGTCGACCGACTGGTGCAGTACGGTGATTTCACCGCTCAGGAACAGCCGCCGCATGGCCACGCGTTCCAGCTTGCCGCTGGTGGTGCGGCGGACCGTGCCCGGACGCACCAGGAGCACTCCGCCGGCCCTGACCTCGTACACCTCGCTGAGGCGGCGCTGGACGGACGCGGCGAGATCGGCCAGGTCGATGTCGTAGCGGCCACGGCCGCGCAACTCCTGTACGACGACGATGCGTTCGCGGCCGGCGGTCACCGCGAACGCGGTGCCCGGCCCGAACAGCGCGTTTGCCCCCTGGACGGTGCGTTCCAGGTCCTGCGGGTACAGGTTGCGCCCGGCCACCACGATCATGTCCTTGATGCGGCCGGTCACATACAGCAGGCCCTCCCGCAGCATGCCGAGGTCGCCGGTGCGCAGGTAGCCGCCCTCGCCGCCCTTGACCCTGCCGTCGAAGGTTTCGGCGGTCTCCTTCGGCCTGCCCCAGTAGCCACGCGCGACCGAGTCGCCGCGTACCCAGATCTCACCGACGTGTCCGTCCGCGAGCGGCTCACGGGTGTCCGGGTCGACGATGCGGACCTCGGTGGCGGCAGGCCGGCCGCAGGCGACGACGGTGCGCGCCCGCCCGCCGCGGGTGTCCGGCTCCCGCAGCTCGTGGACCTCGGGCGCCGAGGTCTGTGCGGCGCGCCCGGCCTCCGCGGGCCCGCACGCGTGGCCGGCGACCAGCAGGGTCGACTCGGCCAGGCCGTAACTGGGCCTCACCGCCTCAGGGCGCAGTCCCGCGGACGCGAAGCGCTCCGTGAAGGCCTGCACCGTCGCGGCGTTCACGGGTTCACCGCCATTGACGGCGATCCGCCACCCGGCGAGGTCCAGGCCGGCGAGCTGGCTGTCGTTGATCCTGCGCACGCACCAGTCGTACGCGAAGTCGGGTGCGCCGCTGACGGTCAGCCCGTAGCGCGAGATCGTCTCCAGCCAGTGGGCCGGCCGCTTCACGAAGGCGACCGGGGAGAGCAGTACGGCTGTGCCGCCGAGCCAGAGGGCGTGCAGCAGCTGGCCGATCAGGCCCATGTCGTGGTGCAGCGGCAGCCAGCCGCCGATCCGCGAGCCGGGGGAGGTGGCGAACGCCTGGCTGATCGCCTCGTTGTTGGCGAGCAGGGAGCGGTGCGTCACGATCACGCCGCGCGGGTCACGGGTGGAGCCCGAGGTGTACTGGAGGAAGGCCACGTCGTCGGGGCCCGCCTGCGGCGGTGGAAGGGCCGCACCGGCACCATCGGACAGGCCGTCGGTGGGGAGGCAGACGACGCGTTCGTGGCCCGTGCGGGCGAGAAGCTGGGTGACGTCGGGGGCTTCGGTGCGCGAGGTGAGCACGCAGGAGGCGGCCGCGTCCCGGAAGATGCCGGCGATCCGCTCGTCATGGTGCTCGCCGCCGCTGAGCGGTGCGACGGGCACGGCGACCACATCCGCATACAGGCAGGCCAGGAAGCTGATGCTGAACAGCTTGCGCGAGCTGTGCAGGACGAGCACCCGCTGACCGCGGCCCACGTGCTGCCGGATCACGGCAGCCAGAAGGCCTGCCTCCCGGTCCAGTTCCGCATACGAGACGCTCTGCGGCCGCAGCTCCCCGTTGTGCTCGGTGAGCAGGACGAGCGCCTCGCGGTCGGGCGCTTCGGCGACCCTGCTGCGGATGTGGTCGGTGAAGGTCGGGTGACCGGTCACGCCTCCCCCTTGAATGTCGTGCGGCCGAACCGGTGGGTACGTCCGCGGCTGTCCCTGGCTGCAGGGCGGCGGAGGTGTCCGTGCACCGGCCCTCCCGCCGCTTTCCGTGCGTGCGCGGTCCGTGGTCATGGCCCGGGCGAGGCCGCCGTCGGCCGGTAGCCACCGCGTTTGACGGCCCATGCCGCGTATGCCGTTCTGACCTCCTCGCCCGGCTCCTGCGCTCGATGGGCGAGGGCGAGCAACACGGCTGTCACGGCGGCGATCTCGTCCGCCCCCGGGCAGCCTCGGACCACGGTGATGCAGGTCTCCTTCGACATGTGGGACAGCGTGCAGCAAGCCTCTTGAGCTGGGCTCGCGCCCCGAACGCGGGTGAGCCGGGGGCCCGGGGGGCTCGGGGCGGCCCCCCCCCCAAAGCCCC
>NZ_JBFAET010000137.1:0-24092 GCF_040642095.1 Streptomyces sp. NPDC020362 | reverse complement strand
GCCCCCCCCGGGGGCCCCCGCGCGCGCCCCCCCCCCCCCCCCCCCAAAACCCCTCTCCCGCGGGGGCCCCCCCCCCCCCCCCGGCCCCCCCCCCGCCCTGTTGAACGCTGCCGACGCCGTTGTCGTACTAGTGTCCGCGGCCCGTCAGTTGTCGTCCTCGTCGATCAGGAACCCACGCATCGGCGAGGGAGCCTGACCCATCGGGGACGGACCCTGCGGACGGACCGGAGCCATGGGCTGGGTCATCGCCGGGGTCATCTGCTGCTGGCCGCCGTAGGACGGGGCGGACGGCGCAGGGGGCCCACCCATCGTCTGGTTGCCGCCGTACGACGGGGTGCTCGCACCGGCCGGAGCCATGGACGGCGCCGGGGACGGCGGGAGCGAAGCGGTGGCCGGGGTGCGCGGCGGGGCCAGGGAGTCGTCGGCCTGCGTCTCCAGCTGGCGCAGCTGCGACTCCAGGTACGACTTCAGACGCGTGCGGTACTCGCGCTCGAAGCCGCGCAGGTCCTCGACCTTGCGCTCCAGCGTGGCGCGCGCGGACTCCAGGGAGCCCATGGCGACACGGTGCTTCTCCTGCGCGTCCCGCTCCAGGGCGTCGGCCTTGGCACGGGCGTCACGCTCCAGACCCTCGGCGCGGCTGCGGGCCTCGCCGACGATCTTGTTGGCCTCGGAGCGGGCCTCCGCGATCGCCTGGTCGGCGGTCTGCTGGGCCAGCGAGAGGACTCGGGCGGCACTGTCGCCGCCAGGGGCCTGACCGGGGCCGCCCATCGGACCGCCCATGGGGCCGCCCATCGGGCCGCCCATCTGCTGCTGCATGGGCGGCTGACCGCCCATGGGGCCCTGACCCATCGGACCCTGCCCCATCGGACCCTGACCCATCGGACCCTGACCCATCGGACCGGGCCCCTGCGGGCCGCCCTGACCGCCGGGGCCGGCGGGCAGCTGCGGAGCGCCGCTGGGCAGCTGGGGCGGGCCTCCCATGGGGCCACCCATCTGCTGCTGCGGCGGGCCCGATATGCCGGCGGGTACCGGTGCACCGGGACCTCGCATCCCCTGCTGGGGAATACCCTGCTGCTGGTCCTGCTCCGGAGGCTTGCGCATGTTCTGCTGGTTCTGGGCAGCAGCGCGCGTGGCCGCGGCCAGCTTGGCGCGCAGGTCCTCGTTCTCGCGGAGCAGACGGGTCAGTTCGGCTTCGACCTCGTCGAGGAAGGCATCGACCTCGTCCTCGTCATAGCCTTCTCGGAGGCGGACGGTCGTGAACTGCTTGTTCCGCACGTCCTCGGGGGTCAACGGCATCTCTTCACCTCAACGTAGTCATCGGCAGTCGGCAAGACCGGATCGTCCACCCTCATCACAGGAAGCTCCGCGCGACGGAGATGAGAATGTAGACGATGATCATCAGTACGAAGAAGGACAGGTCGAGCGCCACGCCCCCGAGACGCAGCGGCGGGATGAACCGCCGCAGAAGCTTCAGCGGTGGATCGGTGACAGTGTAGGTGGCCTCCAGGACGACCACCATCGCCTTGCCGGGTTGCCACGAGCGGGCGAACTGGAAGACGTAGTCCATGACCAGTCGGAAGATGAGCACAACGAGGAACACCATCAGCGCGATGTAGATCACCTGCGCGAACACGCTCATGGCCTGGGCTTCCCTCTCCCCTGTTCCGTGCATTCCACCGGTCGTACGTCTCAGCTCTGGTTGAAGAACCCGCCCTCTGCGATGCGGGCCTTGTCCTCCGCCGTGACATCGACGTTAGCAGGAGACAACAGAAACACCTTCTGCGTCACCCGCTCGATGCTGCCGTGAAGACCAAACACCAAACCGGCCGCAAAGTCGACAAGTCGCTTAGCGTCTGTGTCGTCCATCTCAGTCAGATTCATGATCACCGGGGTGCCCTCACGGAAGTGTTCCCCGATGGTACGGGCCTCGTTGTAGGTCCGCGGGTGAAGCGTGGTGATCCGGTAAGGCTCTCGCTCGGACACAACCTTGGGCATGATCACCGGCGCGTTCTTCTCCAGGGACTGACGTTCTTGTGTGATGGATGCCACGGGCGCGATCCGCGCCGGACGTCCGGATTCCGCGGCGAGCGAAGTCGAACGGGCCACCGATTCGCGCTGCGCGGGCGGCTGGACGATTCGCACCTCTTCGTCCCTTTGGGACTGATGTGCACCGTGCGACTGGTGTGACGGTTCGTGCCGTCGGTGGTCCCGCTCGGGCTCCGGGTCCAGCTCGGGCTCGAAATCGTCGTCGGGGTCGAATCCGCGGCCGTCGTACCCATCGTCCTCCACGAGGCCGAGGTAGACCGCCATCTTGCGCATCGCGCCGGCCATGCTCTGAGTCCTCCGCTCTGTGGTGGATCGACTGACTACTGCCAAGTGCCCGCGATCCACGAGGTCGTTGTGCCCGCCTTCACAGGCACTGACCATATTTTCTGCTGTGGTCCGACTTCTTGGCGACGTTACCCGAGCCTGGGGCGGACTCCGAGTACCGCGGTGCCGACGCGCACATGTGTCGCTCCGGCGGCCACGGCCTGTTCGAGGTCCGCACTCATCCCTGCCGACACCATGGTTGCAGCCGGATGAGCCCGGCGCAGGTCGGTCGACAAATCCATGAGCCGCTCGAATGCCGCCTGTTCGCGGCCCGCGTACTCCCCGGCGAGCGGGGCGACGGTCATCAGCCCGTCGAGCCGCAGTCCCGGAGATCCGGCCACGAGGTCGGCCAACTCTTCGATTCCGGCGGGTGCGACGCCACCGCGCTCGCCCCGCGCGCTTGCACCGGCGTCGAGCGCGACCTGCAGGAGACACCCCACCTCGCGCTCCGCCCGCACAGCCTCCTTCGACAGCGCCGTGACGAGGCGCGCACGGTCCACGGACTGCACGACGTCCGCGTAACCGACCACGGAGCGCACTTTGTTGGTCTGAAGTTGACCGACAAAATGCCATTCGAGGGGAAGATCCGCACATGCTGCGGCCTTCGGGGCGGCGTCCTGGTCGCGGTTCTCGGCGACATGACGCACACCGAGTTCCGACAGAATGCGCACATCGCTCGCCGGGTAGGTCTTGGTGACCACGATCAGGGTCACCTCCTCCCGAGCCCGCCCCGCCGCCGCACAGGCGGCGGCGATGCGCTGTTCCACTTTCGCCAGATTTGCGGCGAGTTCGGTCTTACGGTCCGTCATGCCCCATCAGTCCAGCCAGACATAGCCCGCGAGCCGCCCCGTGGTGCGGTCGCGGCGGTACGAGAAGTGGTCGCCCGACTCCAGCGTGCACACCGGCGACTGCGCCCGGTCGCACACCCCGAGCCGGTCGAGCTGCGCGTGCACTCCGGCGCTCACGTCGACCGCGGGGGTGCCCCAGCTCGTCTCGGCGTGCGCCGTCGGCTCGACGGCGGCCACCTCGGTGCGCATGTCCTCCGGTACCTCGTAGCACCGGCCGCAGACCGCGGGTCCGGTGCGGGCGACGATCCGGCCCGGCTCGGCGCCGAGTTCGACCATGGCCCGTACGGCGGCGGGGACGATGCCCTTCACCATGCCGGGCCGGCCCGCGTGGGCCGCGGCCACCACTCCGGCGACCGGGTCCGCCAGCAGGACCGGCACACAGTCGGCCGTGAGGACGGCGAGGGCGAGTCCGCGGCGGACGGTGACGATCGCGTCGACCTCCGGTACCGGCCTCCCCCGCTCCCGGCTTCCCTCCAGCGGGGGGACCCCCATGCCCCAGGGGGCGTCCACGACGGCCGCGTCGGCGCCGTGGACCTGGTTCATCCAGACGACCCGCCCGGGGTCCAGCCCGAGCGACTTCGCCGCAAGCTCCCGGTTCGCCCGGACCGATCCGGGATCGTCACCGACCGCTCCGCCGAGGTTCAGCTCCTCATACGGAGCGGCGCTCACCCCGCCCCACCGGTCGGTGAAGGCGAAGTGCGCGCCGCTCACGCTCTCGCGCTGTCCTATCACTTCAGGAAGTCCGGCACGTCCAGTTCCTCGGCCGCGCTGTCCGAGTAGGTCCGCGGCGCCGGCGGGATCGGCGGGGCGACCGGGATGTCGGCCGCCGGCTCGAGCTCCGGCTCCGGCTCCTCCTTCGGGGTCACGCTGCCGAGCGAGCCGAAGGACGGGCGGTTGCTGTCCGGCTGCCGCGCCGGAGCGGGCTCCTCGCGGCGGGCCGGGGCCGGAGCGGAGGACGAACCGAGGACGTTGTCCCGGCGGGCCGGCGGCTGACCGCCGTCGAAGCCGGCCGCGATCACGGTGACCCGGACCTCGTCGCCGAGGGCGTCGTCGATGACCGCACCGAAGATGATGTTGGCCTCGGGGTGGGCGGCCTCGCTGACCAGCTGGGCGGCTTCGTTGATCTCGAACAGGCCGAGGTCGGAGCCGCCGGAGATGGAGAGCAGCACGCCCCGGGCGCCGTCGATGGACGCCTCCAGCAGCGGCGAGGAGATCGCCATCTCGGCGGCGGCCACCGCGCGGTCGTCGCCGCGGGCCGAGCCGATGCCCATCAGGGCGGAACCGGCCTCGGACATGACCGACTTGACGTCGGCGAAGTCGAGGTTGATCAGACCGGGGGTGGTGATGAGGTCGGTGATGCCCTGAACGCCGGAGAGCAGGACCTGGTCGGCCGACTTGAAGGCGTCCAGGACCGAGACCTGGCGGTCCGAGATGGACAGCAGCCGGTCGTTCGGGATGACGATGAGGGTGTCGACCTCTTCGCGCAGCTCGGCGATGCCGTCCTCGGCCTGGTTCGCGCGGCGCCGTCCCTCGAAGGTGAACGGGCGCGTGACCACACCGATGGTGAGGGCGCCGAGCGAGCGTGCGATGTTGGCCACGACGGGCGCGCCGCCGGTGCCGGTGCCGCCACCTTCACCGGCCGTCACGAAGACCATGTCGGCCCCCTTGAGGACCTCCTCGATCTCTTCGCGGTGGTCCTCGGCGGCCTTGCGGCCGACGGCCGGGTTGGCTCCGGCCCCGAGTCCGCGGGTGAGTTCACGGCCGACGTCGAGCTTGACGTCGGCGTCGCTCATCAACAGCGCCTGCGCATCGGTGTTGATGGCAATGAACTCGACGCCCTTGAGACCGACCTCGATCATCCGGTTGATGGCATTGACACCACCGCCGCCGACACCGATGACCTTGATGACTGCGAGGTAGTTCTGCGGTGCTGCCACGTCGAAGGCCTCTCGCCTCGAATTACGTTGTCGCCGCCGGGCGGTGCCCCGCGCCGGGACGACGGATGCCGAATGGGACGGTCCGAACGCCGACCCGAACCCTAACCCTGAAGTTTAGGGTTACCAGTGTGTCTGTTCCCTGGAGTCTTCTGAACAGGACACTAAGTCGACAAGTGGCGCCCGTTCAACGAACACGCCGAACCTCCCGTTTTTCTTTTCACCCTATGTGATCAGCCGTAGCAGTGCCCAACCAGGGTGCTGGCCTGCGCTGATGTGCGTCAACTCCCCGATGACGCAGGGGCGGTGGGGACACTGACGTCGAAGTGCCGGGCGCCGGGAGCTGCTTTCATGAGGGCAGTGAGGGCCCGCGCCTTGGCGAGGCCGTTCTCGGCACTGCCCCATGCCACGCTGCGGCCGCCGCCCAGCACCAGCGAGATGTCGTCGTAGGAACGGACTTGGACGGTCCGGGTCTCCCCGGCGACCGCGGCCGGCAGCCCGTCGGCGACCCGGACCGCCTCGCGCACCAGGCGGCCGGTGCCGAAACGCCGGAAGCTGGCGGCGCCGGAACCCTTCCGGGACGCGGTCAATTCCAGCAGCGGGACGCCTTTCGGCGCCTGCGAAACCATGGCGAAACGGACACCCCCGTCGTCGATTTCGACGAAGTTCCCGGCTTTTCGGGCCAGCAGGACCGGAGTGCGCTCGGTCACTTTCAAGCCGATTCCATGAGGCCAGGAACGGACGACGTCGACGGTGTCAATTCGGGGCAATTTCCGGCGAAGCCGGGCTTCGATGGCCTTGGTGTCGACGGAAATCAGCGGCTCTCCGAGCGGTACGGAGGCGACCTCGCGGACCTCGGCGGGGGTCAGCACGAGCGTCCCGGACACCGAGACGTGCTTCACGCGCAGCCACTGGGAGCCGTACAACACCCAGACGGAGCCGCCCCCGAGGAACGCGAGGGCGACCACCAGGATGACGATCGCACGAAGGCGGCGTCTGCTCGACCTCCGTGCGGGCGGCGGGCCGGACGACTCCTGCTGGCGGTCACCGCGCTCGGCGGTCGTCGGTCCGGCCACGCTCATTGCCCTTTCGTCATACGGTCCTAACGGCGCGAGGCAATGGCCTCGTACACCATGCCGACGAGCAGGTCGTCGGCGTCCCGGCGGCCGAACTCACCGGCGGCACGGGACATCTCGTACAGCCGGTGCGGGTCGGCGAGCACGGGCAGGACGTTCTGCTGCACCCACTCGGGCGTGAGTTCCGCGTCGTCGACCAGGAGTCCGCCGCCCGCCTTCACCACCGGCTGGGCGTTCAGCCGCTGTTCGCCGTTGCCGATGGGCAGCGGGACGTAGGCGGCCGGGAGCCCGACGGCGGAGAGTTCGGCGACGGTCATCGCGCCCGCGCGGCAGAGCATCATGTCCGCCGCGGCGTACGCGAGGTCCATCCGGTCCAGATAACCTACCGGGATGTACGGGGGCATTCCCGGCATCTGCTGCACCTGCGGCAGTTCGTTCTTCGGGCCGACCGCGTGCAGGATCTGGATTCCGGCCTGCTGGAGCCACGGAGCGACCTGCTGGACCACCTCATTGAGGCGCCTGGCGCCCTGGGAACCGCCGGAGACGAGCAGTGTGGGCAGGTTCGGGTCGAGGCCGAAACGGGCGCGGGCCTCGGGGCGGACGGCGGCGCGGTCCAGGGTGGCGATGGAGCGGCGCAGCGGGATGCCGATGTAGCGGGCGTCGCGCAGCTTGCTGTCCGGGGTGGAGACGGCGACCCGGGCCGCGTACCGCGAGCCGATCTTGTTGGCCAGGCCGGGCCGCGCGTTGGCCTCGTGGATCACGATGGGCACGCCGAGGCGCTTGGCGGCCAGGTAGCCGGGCAGCGCGACATAGCCGCCGAAGCCGACCACGGCGTCGGCCTTGGTGCGCTCCAGAATCTGCTCCGCGGCCTTGATCGTGCCGCGCAGCCGGCCCGGGACGGTGATCAGCTCGGGCGTGGGCTTGCGGGGCAGCGGGACCGCGGGGATCAGCGCCAGCTCGTAGCCGCGCTCCGGGACGAGCCGGGTCTCAAGGCCCCGCTCCGTGCCCAGGGCCGTGATCCCCACGGTCGGGTCCTGCCTGCGCAGGGCGTCCGCGAGGGCGAGCGCGGGCTCGATGTGGCCGGCGGTCCCCCCACCAGCGAGTACGACATGCACCGAAATTCACCGCTCTCCGGACGAACGCGCCACCGAGGCACGCCGTCGCATCGTGTTCCATCTCCGAGGCCCCCGCTCCGCACCGGAGCCTCCCGCCCGCTTTCTACCAAAGCGAGGTTGCCGCAACGCAAGCGCTGTCCGCGCACCGGGCTCGTCGCGCGCGAAGGCGATCAGCAGCCCGATGGCGAACATGGTCGGCAGCAGGGCGGACCCTCCGTAGGAGAACAGCGGGAGGGGGACGCCGGCGATCGGCAGCAGGCCGAGCACCGCACCGATGTTGATCACCGCTTGGGCAGTGATCCAGGTGGTCACACCTCCCGCGGCGTACCTCACGAAGGGGTCCTCCGTGCGTCCGGCCACGCGGATACCCGCATAGCCTAGAGCCGCGAACAGGGCGAGCACCGACAGCGTCCCCGCCAGGCCCAGTTCCTCACCGGTGACGGCGAAGATGAAGTCGGTGTGGGCTTCAGGGAGTTGTCCCCATTTTTCCACACTCGCGCCGAGACCGGAGCCGAAGAGTCCGCCGGAGGCGAGGGCGTAGATGCCGTGCACGGCCTGCCAGCAGTCGGCGACCCCGGACCGGGGCTCGGTGGCACCGATGCAGGCGAGGCGGGCCATCCGGTTGGGGCTGGTCTTGATGAGGATCACGCCGATCCCGCCGGCGATCGACAGCACCCCGGCGAACAGCCGGGTGGGCGCGCCCGCGAGCCACAGCAGGCCGAAGAGGATCGCGGTGAGAATGATCGCAGTGCCCATGTCGCCGCCGAGCATGATCAGCCCGAGCAGCAGGAAGGCGACCGGGACCAGCGGCACCAGCATGTGCTTCCACTGGGTCAGCAGCTTCTTCTCCTGCTTGCGGGCGATCAGGTCGGCGCCCCACAGCACCAGGGCGAGCTTGCCGAACTCGCTGGGCTGGATCTGGAAGGAGCCGCCCAGGGAGATCCAGTTCTGGTTGCCGTTGACCGCCATCCCTATCCCCGGCACCTGCACCAGGGCCATCAGGAAGACGGCGCCGGCGAGGATCGGGTAGGCGAGCGCCCGGTGCAGCTTCACGGGCATGCGCGAGGCCGCGAACAGCAGTGCGCCGCCGATGACCGCCGCCAGGAACTGCTTGCGGAAGAAGTAGGACCCGGGCAGCGAGAGCTGCAGCGCGGTGATCTGGGAGGCCGAGTAGACCATCACCAGGCCCAGCACCGTGATCAGCACGCTGCCGCCGACGATCAGGTAGTAGGCGGTCAGCGGGCGGTCCCAGGCCTTCCGCGCGCGCAGATAGAGCCGCAGCAGGGTGTTCTCCCGCTGCGGCCGGGGGGCGGCGGGACGCCGGGACGCCCGCTGCACGGGCGGCCGGCCGGTACGGCTACCGGGCATCAACGCCTCCACTGAACGTCGACCGTCCCACGCGTCCCTCCCAAGATCCGCCCGGCGGGCGGCCGGGGTCAGGCTCCGAGTTCGCGGACCGCCTCCGCGAACGCGTCACCGCGCTGGTTGTAGTTGGTGAACATGTCCATGGAGGCGCAGGCCGGGGCCAGCAGCACCGTGTCGCCGGGCTGCGCGAGCCGCTTCGCCTCCGTCACCGCCTGGAGCATCGCCCCAGTGTCGGTCCGTTCGACGTCGACGACGGGTACTTCCGGGGCGTGTCGCGCAAGGGCGTCGCGGATCAGGGCGCGATCGGCACCGATCAGGACGGCCCCGCGCAGCCGCTTCGCCGACTTGGCGACCAGCTCGTCGAAGGTCGCGCCCTTCGCCAGACCGCCCGCAATCCATACGATCGGTTCATATGATGCCAACGAGGCTTCCGCGGCATGTGTGTTGGTCGCCTTCGAGTCGTCCACGTAGGCCACCCCGTCGACATCGGCGACGTGCTCGATGCGGTGGGCGTCGGGCCGGAAGGCCCGCAGGCCGTCGCGTACGGCCGTGGCGGGCACGCCGAAGGCGCGCGCGAGGGCCGCGGCGGCAAGGGCGTTGGCGATGTTGTGCGGGGCCGGCGGGTTGACGTCGGAGACCTCCGCCAGCTCCTGCGCGTTCTTGTGCCGGTTCTCCACGAAGGCGCGGTCGACGAGGATGCCGTCCACGACACCGAGTTGGGAAGGGCCCGGGGTCCCGAGGGTGAACCCGACGGCCCGGCAGCCCTCCTCGACGTCGGCCTCGCGCACCAGGTCCTCGGTGAGCTTGTCGGCCGTGTTGTAGACGCAGGCGATCCGATTGCCCTCGTAGATACGGCCCTTGTCGGCCGCGTAGGCCTCCATGGAGCCGTGCCAGTCGAGGTGGTCGGGCGCGAGGTTGAGGACGGCGGCGGAGTGGGCGCGCAGCGAGGGCGCCCAGTGGAGCTGGTAGCTGGACAGCTCCACGGCGAGGACGTCGTAGTGCTCCTCGCCGAGGACGGCGTCCAGCAGCGAGACGCCGATGTTGCCGACGGCGGCGGTCCTCAGGCCCGCTGCCTTCAGGATCGACGCCAGCATCTGGACGGTGGTGGTCTTGCCGTTGGTGCCGGTCACGGCCAGCCAGGGGGCCGCGTCGGGGCCCCGCAGCCGCCAGGCCAGCTCCACGTCGCCCCAGACCGGGACGCCCGCCTCGGCCGCCGCCAGGAACAGCGGCTTGTCGGGCTTCCAGCCCGGAGCGGTGACGATCAGCTCGGTGCCCTCCGGGAGGGTCGCCCCGTCGCCGAGGCGCACGGTGATGCCGAGCGCCTCCAGTGCGGCGGCCTGCTCACGCGCGCGTGGGTCGTCGCCGTCGTTGACGACGGTGACGATCGCGCCGCGCGCGTGCAGCACCTTCGCCGCCGGGACGCCCGAGACGCCGAGCCCGGCGACGGTGACGCGCTTGCCCTGGAACTCAGAAGACCCTGACGGCACCGAGGTGGTCACTTTTCCGCTGCCCATCCTGCGTAGAAGAGGCCCAGTCCGACAATGACACAGATGCCCTGGATGATCCAGAAGCGGACCACCACCAGGACCTCGGACCAGCCCTTGAGTTCGAAGTGGTGCTGCAGTGGCGCCATGCGGAAGACGCGCTTCCCGGTGAGCCGGAAGGAGCCGACCTGGATGACGACCGACATGGTGATGAGGACGAACAGGCCGCCCATGATGGCCACCAGCAGCTCCGTGCGGGAGAGGATGGCCAGGCCCGTGAGGACGCCGCCGAGGGCGAGCGAGCCGGTGTCGCCCATGAAGATCTTGGCCGGCGAGGTGTTCCACCACAGGAAGCCCAGGCAGGCGCCCATCAGCGCGGAGGCGACCACGGCGAGGTCGAGCGGGTCGCGCACCTCGTAGCAGGCGGCGGGGTTGGTCAGCGTCTGCGCGTTGGCGCAGGACTCCTGGAACTGCCAGACGCCGATGAACGTGTAGGCGCCGAAGACGAGCACGGAGGCGCCGGTGGCGAGACCGTCCAGACCGTCGGTGAGGTTCACGCCGTTCGACATCGCGAGGATCATGAACAGCGCCCAGATCACGAACAGCACCGGGCCGATCGACCAGCCGAAGTCCGTGATGAACGACAGCTTGGTGGAGGCCGGGGTGTTGCCGCGCGAGTCGGAGAACATCAGCGACAGGACGGCGAAGGCGATGCCGACGATCAGCTGGCCGGCCATCTTCGCCTTGGCCCGCAGGCCCAGCGAACGGCGCTTGACGATCTTGATGTAGTCGTCCAGGAAGCCGACCAGGCCCATGCCGACCATCAGACCGAGCACCAGCAGCCCGGAGAACGTCGGCGGCTTGCCGGTGATCACCTTGCTGAGGAAGTAGGCGGCGACCGTCGCCAGGATGAAGGCGATACCGCCCATGGTCGGCGTACCGCGCTTGCTCGCGTGCTCGCGCGGGCCGTCGTCCCGGATGTACTGGCCGTAGCCCTTGCGGGCGAGCAGCTTGATCAGCAGCGGGGTGCCGACCAGCGTCAGGAAGAGGCCAATGACTCCCGAGAACAGGATCTGGTTCATCATCGGGCGGCAACCTCACCCTCGGCACCGGTCTCGATCAGCGCCTGCGCAACGCTTTCGAGCCCCACCGAACGGGACGCCTTCACGAGTACGACGTCCCCCGGGCGCAACTCGCTGCGCAACAGGTCGACCGCCGCCTGTGCGTCGGACACGTGCACCGACTCCTCACCCCACGAACCCTCGTTATATGCGCCCAGTTGCAGCCAGGAGGCCTCAGTCCCCCCGACCGCGACGAGCTTGCTGACGTTGAGCCGGACGGCGAGCCGTCCGACGGCGTCGTGCTCGGCGAGCGCCTCGTCCCCCAGCTCGGCCATCTTGCCGAGCACCGCCCACGTGCGGCGCCCCGTGCCCATGGCCGCGAGCGCCTTGAGGGCGGCCCGCATGGACTCGGGGTTGGCGTTGTAGGCGTCGTTGACGATGGTCACGCCGTCCGGGCGCTCGGTGACCTCCATGCGCCAGCGGGAGAGGGAGCCCGCCTCGGAGAGCGCGAGGGCGATCTCGTCTGCGGACATGCCCAGCTCATGGGCGACGGCGGCCGCGGCGAGCGCGTTCGACACGTGGTGCTCACCGTACAGGCGCATGGTCACATCGCCAGCACCGGAGGGTGTGCGAAGTCTGAAGACGGGCTGTCCGCTGTCCGTGACTCGTACGTTCTCGGCGCGTACGTCCGCTTCGGCCGACTCTCCGAAAAGGACCACCTTCGCCTTGGTACGGGAGGCCATGGCGCGGACCAGCGGGTCGTCGGCGTTGAGCACGGCGGTGCCGTCCTCCGGGAGGCCTTCGACGAGCTCGCCCTTGGCCTGCGCGATCTGCTCCCGGCCGCCGAACTCGCCGATGTGGGCGGTGCCGACGTTGAGGACGAGGCCGATCTTCGGCGGCGTCAGGTCGGCGAGGTAGCGGATGTGGCCGATGCCGCGGGCGCCCATCTCCAGCACGAGGAACTTCGTCTCCCCGGTGGCGGACAGGGCCGTCAGCGGCAGCCCGATCTCGTTGTTGAGCGAGCCCGGCGTGAACACGGTCGGCGCCTTGCGCTGGAGCACCTGGGCGATGAGGTCCTTGGTACTGGTCTTGCCCGCGGAGCCGGTCAGGGCGACGAGGGTCGCGCCGAGCCGTCGTACGACGTGCCGGGCGAGGGCGCCGAGGGCGGTCTGCACGTCGTCGACGACGATCGCGGGCACGCCGACGGGCCGGGAGGCCAGCACGGCCACCGCACCGGCCTCGACGACCGCCCGGGCGTAGTCGTGGCCGTCGACGCGCTCACCGGCGAACGCGGCGAACAGGCTGCCCGGCCGGACCTCCCGGGAGTCCCGGACGACCGGTCCCGTGACCTGGACGGACGGATCCGGTATGTCGTGCGTCTGCCCGCCGACGACTTCTGCGATCTCGGCGAGGGAGAGGGCGATCACAAGTTCATCCCTGGGTCTTCTGGATAGCTTCGCGGAGCACCTGGCGGTCGTCGAAGGGACGGACCACGCCGGCGATGTCCTGGCCCTGCTCGTGACCCTTGCCCGCGACCAGCACGGTGTCGCCGGGGGCGGCACGGCCCACGGCGGCGGCGATCGCGGCGGCCCGGTCCTCGAAGAGGAGCACCTCGCCGCGCTCGTGCGCGGGCACGGTGGCCGCGCCCTGGAGCATGGTCGCGAGGATCGCGAGAGGGTCCTCGGAACGGGGGTTGTCGGAGGTCAGTACGGCCGTGTCGGCGAGCCGGGCCGCGGCGGCGCCCATCGGGGCGCGCTTGGTCCGGTCGCGGTCGCCGCCGCAGCCGAGGACGACGTGCAGCCGGCCCTTGGTGACCTTGCGCAGGGCCTTGAGCACCGACTCGACGGCATCGGTCTTGTGCGCGTAGTCGACGACCGCGAGGTAGGGCTGCCCGGCGTCCACGCGCTCCAGGCGGCCAGGGACGCCCGGTACGGCGGCGATGCCGTCGGCGGCGACCTGCGGGTCGAGTCCGGCCGCGGCGAGGGCGACGACGGCGGCGAGGGTGTTCGCCACGTTGAAGGGGCCCGGCAGCGGCGACTTGGCGTGGATGCGCTCGCCCTGGGGACCGATGATGGTGAACGTCGAGTCCATGGGGCCGACCTGGACGTCCTCGGCGCGCCAGTCGGCGTCGGGGTGGCCCTCGGCGGAGAAGGTGACGACCGGGACGGCGGCCTCCTCGGCGAGCCGGCGGCCGTACTCGTCGTCGGCGTTGACCACACCGAGCCTGCTGCGTTCCGGCGTGAACAGCTGCGCCTTGGCCCGGTAGTAGTCCTCCATGTCGGAGTGGAACTCCATGTGTTCCGGGCTGAGGTTGGTGAACACGGCGATGTCGAAGACGCAGCCGTCGACCCGGCCGAGGACCAGGGCGTGGCTGGAGACCTCCATGGCGACCGCCTCGACGCCGCGTTCGCGCATGACGGCGAACAGGGCCTGCAGGTCGGTGGCTTCGGGGGTGGTGCGCTCGGACTTGATGCGCTCCTCGCCGATGCGCATCTCGACGGTGCCGATGAGTCCGGTGGCGCGGGTGGTCTTCAGACCACCCTCGACCAGGTACGCGGTGGTGGTCTTGCCGGAGGTGCCGGTGATGCCGATCTGGAGCAGGTCGCTGCCGGGGCGGCCGTAGATCGTCGCCGCCAGCTCGCCCATCCGCGCGCGCGGGTCGTCCACGACCAGGACCGGCAGTCCGGTCGCTTCGGCGCGTTCGGAGCCCGTCGGGTCGGTCAGCACGGCGACCGCGCCGAGGCCTGCGGCCTGGGTGACGAAGTCGGCGCCGTGCAGGCGGGCGCCCGGAAGGGCGGCGTACAGGTCGCCGGGGCGGACGGCGCGCGAGTCGTGGGTGATCCCCGTGATCTCGACGGCGGCGGCCGGAGCGGCTGCACCCAGCTGATCGGCCAGCTCCGCGAGGGGTGTGGCGGAGGTTCGGACCGGTCGCGGCGGTCCCGGATATGTCACGGAAGCGCCCTTCTGGGTGGTTTGGGACTGATCAGCGTGTGGCACGGCCGTGAGCGTACCGGGCGCACCCGCTCCGGAGCTAAAAAGGGGCCCGCGCGCAGCGCGGTCCGGCGGGGGCGGTGGTGGGAGACGGGCGGCCGAGGGGCTCGGGCCGCCCTGGTTCCCCGGGTCGGGGGTGATCGTTGTCACGAGTTGGTTCCTGGTGCCTTTTCGTGGTGCGGGGCGGGGCTGATCAGGGCTTGTAGGTGACGGGCAGGTTCGCGGACTTCGCCCCGGTCGGCGGGACCTGGAGGGTCTTCAGGGCGAACTCCATCACCTGCTTGTAGATGGGTCCACAGATCTGGCCGCCGTAGTAGCTGCCGGAGGTGGCGTTCTGGATCGCGCAGTAGACCGTGATCCGCGGATTGTCCGCGGGTGCGAATCCGGCGAACGACGAGGTGTAGCCGCGGTACCTGCCGGTGGCCGGATCCACGCGGTTGGCCGTGCCGGTCTTGCCCGCCACCCGGTACCCGGGGATGCGGGCCTTGATGCCGGTGCCCTGCTCGTCGTCCACGACGGACTCCAGCATCTGGGCGACCGTCCGTGCGGTCTTCTCGCTGACCACGCGGCTCTTCTTCGGCTGCGGGGCAGGTGTGAAGCGTCCGTCGGCGCCCTCGGTCCCGCGCACCAGGGTCGGTTCGACGCGGACCCCGCCGTTGGCGATCGTGGAGTACACGGAGGCGGCCTGCATCGCGCTGAGGGAGAAACCCTGGCCGAAAGGGATCGTGTACTGCTGCGACGTCGACCACTTGCCGGCGGGCGCGAGGATGCCCCTGGTCTCGCCGGGGAAGCCGAGCCCGGTGGGGCTGCCGATGCCGAACTTCTTCAGGTACGAGTAGAGGACCTTGTTCGCCTGCTGCTGGGTCCTGCCGAGCTGGCCGGTGGCGAGGATGGTGCCGATGTTGCTGGACTTGGCGAGCACGCCGTTGAGCGTCAGGTACCAGGTGTCGTGGTCGACGTCGTCCTGGAAGAGCCGGTCGCCGCGGTGCAGCCGGTTCGGTACGACGACATGGGTGAGCGGGGTGGCCGCGTTCTCCTGCAGCACGGCCGCCATCGACATCACCTTGGCGGTGGAGCCGGGCTCGTAGGCGTCCTGGACGGCCGCGTTGCCCATGGCCGCGCCGTCGGCCTTCGCCAGGTCGTTCGGGTCGAAGCCGGGCGAGTTGGCCATGGCCAGGATCTCGCCGGTGCGGGTGTCCTGGACGATGACGTAGCCACGGTCCGCCCGGGACTTCCTCACCTGCTCGGCGATGGCGTTCTGGGCGGCCCACTGGATGTCGCGGTCGATGGTGAGTTCCACGCCGGAGCCGGGCACGGCGGGGGTCTGCGTCGACCCCACGGTGGGCACCTCACGGCCGCCGGACTGGGCGTAGCGGATCTTGCCGTCCTTGCCGGACAGCTGTTTGTCCAGTTCCTGCTCGACGCCGCCGCCGCCCCGGCCGTCGGCGTTGACCCAGCCCAGTATCCCGGCGGCGAGGTCGCCGTTGGGGTACACGCGCTGGCTGCTCGGGTCGGCGAAGACGCCGGCGAGCACGTTGGCCGTGTTGTTGTCGGTCTCGGCCTTCTTGGCGAGCGCGGCCCTCAGATCCTTGATCTGCTTCCAGACCTGCGGGGTCTGGCGGGTGGCGAGCCGGGTGTAGCGCGACAGCTTGTTCTCGGGCCTGAGCTTCCTGACGATCGTGGCCTGGTCCTGGCCCAGGATCGGCGCGAGGAGCGCGGCGGCCTGCTCGGGGCCGTCGTCGATCTTCAGCTGCTTGACGGTGAACATCGTCGGGTCGGCCGTGATGTCGTACGCGTTCTCGCTGATCGCGAGGGCCACGCCGTTGCGGTCGGTGATCCCGCCCCGCTCGGCGGCGATGGTGTGCACGACGTACCGGTTCTGTTCGGCCTTGGCCGCGTACGCGCTGGCGTCGACGGCCTGGACCTGGAGCAGCCGTACGACGAAGGCGAGCATCACCAGGGTGAGCGCGAGGCCGACCAGGCGCAGCCGGGGGCGGGGGCGGCCGAGCCGGAGGGGCGGCGGGGGCATGGGCCGGGCCCCGCTCGGCCGGCGGACCGGACGGGCGCCTGGCCCGGGCTGCCGCCGGTCCGCACCCCGCGGCCGGGGAGGCTTCGCGGGGCCGGGCACACGGCGGCGCGGCGGTTCCCTGTCGGACACTTCCGTCACCTGCCGGGGGTCGGGGTGGAGGCGGGCTGGAGGGTGGAGAGCGGTGCCACCGTGTCCGCCGGGGTGGTCACCGGGGCCGAGGGGGTGGGCGTGGCGACGGGCTCGGCCGGCATGGTCGAGGGGGTCGCGGACCGTCGGGCGGCCGGGTCGATCACCTCGGGGGCGAGGGGCGCGGTGAGGGCGGCGGACCGCGGGCCCGCGACGCCCGGTACGCCCTTGACGCCGCCGTCGGGGCCGAGGAAGGCCGGGTCGCCGCCGGGGACCATGCCCAGTTCGCGGGCACGGCGCTGGAGGGCGTCGGGAGACGAGTAGGCGTCGATGTCTCTCTGGAGGGCCTGTTCCTCGTCGGTGAGGCTCTTCGTCTGCTTCTGCAGGGCGTCGAGCTTGAACGAGCCCTCGCTGAGGGCGGAGTTCAGCACCAGCAGTCCGATGAGGCCGCCGCCGAGCAGCAGGACGACGAGGAGGACGAACGGGGTGCGGGCCGCGCGGGCGCGGCCGGCCGGGAAGAGCCGGGCGAGCCGGGCGGCCCTCCCCTTCAGCTGGGGTTTCCTGCTCACTGGCCCTCCGCCGGGACAGGCGAGCCGCCGGCCCGGATGATCGGCCCGGGTGATCCCGTTGCCCGCGTGCCGCCGGCCCAGCAGTGGGTTCGGAAACCCAACCGACCCGATTCGCTCACTCGGCGTCCTCCCTGATGCGCTCGGCGCCGCGCAGTCGCGCCGGGGCGGCCCGGCGGTTCTCGGCGACCTCTTCCTCGGTGGGAAGTTCGGCACCACGCGTGACCAGCTTGAGCCGCGGCTGGTAGCGCTCGGGCACGACCGGCAGGCCGGGCGGGGCGGTGGTGGCGGCGCCCGCCGCGAACACCTGCTTGACCAACCGGTCCTCCAGCGAGTGGTACGAGAGCACGGCGACGCGGCCGCCGACGTCGAGGGCCTTCACGGCGGCCGGGATCGCCCGCTCCAGGACCGACAGCTCGCCGTTGACCTCGATGCGCAGCGCCTGGAAGGTGCGCTTGGCCGGGTTGCCGCCGGTGCGCTTGGCGGCCTGCGGCAGCGCGTCCCGGATCAGCTCGACCAGCCTCGCGCTGTTGCTGAACGGCTCCTTCTCGCGCTCACGGACGATCGCGGAGACGATCCGCTTGGCCTGCTTCTCCTCGCCGTACGCGCGCAGGATGCGCACCAGCTCGCCCGCCGGATAGGTGTTGAGGACCTCGGCCGCGCTGATGCCGGCCGTCTGGTCCATGCGCATGTCCAGGGGGGCGTCCTGGGCGTAGGCGAACCCGCGGTCGGCCTCGTCGAGCTGCATGGAGGAGACGCCGAGGTCGAACAGGACACCCTGCACGCGCGCGAGGCCGAGCCTGCGCAGCACGTCGGGCAGCTCGTCGTACACGGCGTGCACCAGGGTGGCGCGTTCACCGAAGGGGGCGAGCCGCTCGCCGGACAGCCGCAGCGCCTCCTTGTCCCGGTCGAGGCCGATCAGCCGGGCCTCGGGGAAGCGGGTCAGCAGCGCCTCGCTGTGGCCGCCGAGGCCGAGGGTGCAGTCGACGACCACCGCTCCGGGCCGCTCCAGGGCGGGTGCCAGCAGATCCAGGCACCGCTGGAGCATCACCGGGACGTGTCGACTCTGGCTCAAGGGGGCCTCTCAGGTCCGGCGGGCGGTACGCACCGCCGGGTCCCCGCCCGCTCTGTGAAGGGGAGGCCTGCCGGCGCCGGAAGCGTCAGCCGACCGGGAGCGGGAGGAGGCCGAGCCGTACGTACGCGCCGCGCACGCGGGGAGACGGTCCGGGCGGGTGCCGGGATCTCCAGGGATTTCACCAGCAGGGAGAGCCTCGTCTCCCGCTTCGCGTCACTTTAGTCCACCGTGTCGCGCGGTCAATCAACCGGCCTGCGCGTCGCGTACCGCATCCCGGCGGGGGCCGCAAATGGAGCGGATTCACCCGTGCGGCCCCTGTTTGCCCTCCCTGTGGGTTAGCTCACAACAAGCCGCGATGACGTTCTTTGTCCCCTCTCACAGCAGGCCGGGACCGGAGGTGACCAGTACCGTCATGGGTATGACGACTTCCGCAGCAGTTCCCACTGGATCCGAAGGCGCCATAACCAGCGGCGGCACCGTGACGGACCGCCTGGTGGAGGCCAACGAGCAGTACGCCACCGCCTTCACCGATCCCGGCATGGACGCCCGGCCCGTCCTGCACGTGGCCGTGGTGGCTTGCATGGACGCCCGTCTCGACCTGCACAAGGCCCTCGGCCTGCAGCTCGGCGACTGCCACACCATCCGCAACGCGGGCGGTGTGGTGACCGACGACGTCATCCGGTCCCTCACCATCAGCCAGCGCAAGCTCGGTACGCGCAGCATCGTCCTGATCCACCACACCGGCTGCGGCCTGGAGGCCCTCACCGAGGACTTCCGCACCGAACTGGAGATGGAGGTCGGCCAGCGCCCCGCATGGGCGGTGGAGTCCTTCCGGGACGTCGACCAGGACGTGCGCCAGTCCATGCAGCGGGTGCGCACCTCGCCGTTCCTGCTGCACACCGGCGACGTGCGCGGCTTCGTCTTCGACGTGCGCACGGGCCTGCTGCGCGAGATCGACCCGGCCTGAACCCGGCCCGACCCGGCGCACCGGCCCGCCCCGAACACCCCCGCCGTCCGCACACAGTCGGCCGCCCGGCATCGAAAACGGTGGTCGAAATGGCCGTAAGACCGACATCGTGCGGGCAGTTGTCCACAGTCGAGTGACACGAATCGGTAACGGCAGCAAGAATGCGGGGAGTGGCGTCGCGCGGAACCTTTTCCGCGCGGTGTCCGTGTTTCGGGGTGGGCCGGTTTCGCAACGCAGAGCGCCGGCCCGAGTAAGAACGGGCCGAGGAGGGCCGGGTGACGACCTATGACGATCGAGCGAGCCTCACTGATCTGACCGCCACTGTGGAACGGATCCGCAGTTCGGTGGAGGGTGTGATCGAGGGCAAGCCCGAGGTCGTACGGCTTTCGCTGACCGTACTGCTCGCCGAGGGACACCTCTTGATCGAGGACGTCCCCGGGGTGGGCAAGACGATGCTCGCCAAGACGCTGGCGCGGTCCATCGACTGCTCGGTGCGGCGCATCCAGTTCACGCCCGACCTGCTGCCCTCGGACATCACCGGGGTGTCCATCTGGGACCAGCAGCGCCGGGACTTCGAGTTCAAGCCGGGCGCCATCTTCGCGCAGATCGTGATCGGCGACGAGATCAACCGCGCCTCGCCCAAGACCCAGTCCGCGCTGCTGGAGTCCATGGAGGAGCGGCAGGTCACCATCGACGGGCAGACCTACGAACTGCCCAGCCCCTTCATGGTGGTGGCCACGCAGAACCCGGTCGAGATGGAGGGCACCTACCCGCTGCCCGAGGCCCAGCGCGACCGTTTCATGGCCCGGGTCTCCGTCGGCTACCCGAGCGTCGAGGCCGAGCTGCAGATGCTGGACGTGCACGGCGGTATCTCCCCGCTGGAGGACCTCCAGCCGGTGGCGCACGCGCACGAGATCGTGAAGCTGATCGAGGCGGTGCGCGGCGTGCACGTCTCGGAGGCGGTGCGGCGGTACGCGGTCGAGCTGGTCGCGGCCACCCGCAACCACCCCGACCTCAGACTCGGCGCCTCCCCCCGCGCGACGCTGCATCTGCTGCGCGCGGCCAAGGCGGCAGCCGCGCTCGCCGGGCGCGAGTACGCGCTGCCGGACGACGTCCAGGCCCTCGCCGGCGCCGTCCTCGCCCACCGGCTGCTGCTCACGGCCCAGGCCCAGCTCAACCGCCGTACGGCCGATCAGGTGGTGCAGGAGATCCTGCACCACACCCCGGTGCCCGCGGCTCCGCAGCAGCAGACCGGCTTCGGCGGTCTGGGCCGGCCCATTCCGGCCTATCCCCAGCAGCCCCCGCGGAGTCTGTGATGAGCGCCGGGGGGACGGCACAGGCGGAGGCCGACCGCGGGGAAGGGGGCGGCGTCCGTACGGCCCTGGCGGGACTGACCACCCGCGGGCGTTCCTTCCTGGCCGCCGGCATCGCGGCCGCGATCTGCTCGTATGTGCTGGGCCAGAGCGATCTGCTGCGGGTCGGCCTGCTGCTGGCCGTGCTGCCCCTGCTCTGCGCGACCGTCCTGTACCGCACGCGCTACCGGGTGGCGGGCAGCCGCAGGCTGTCCCCCGCGCGCGTGCCCGCCGGCAGCGAGGCCCGGGTGCACCTGCGGATGGACAACGTCTCCCGGCTGCCCACGGGGCTGCTGATGCTCCAGGACCGGGTGCCCTACGTCCTCGGGCCGCGGCCCCGCTTCGTGCTGGACCGGGTGGAGCCGGGCGGCCGCCGGGAGGTGTCCTACCGGGTCCGCTCGGACCTGCGGGGCCGCTATCCGCTGGGCCCGCTGCAGCTGCGGCTGACCGACCCGTTCGGGATGTGCGAACTGACCCGGTCCTTCTCGACGTTCGACACGCTGACGGTCATCCCGCGCGTGGACCCGCTGTCCCCGGTCCGCTTCGGCGGCGAGGCCAAGGGGTACGGCGACGGGCGGCAGCGCTCGCTGGCCCTGGCGGGCGAGGACGACGTGATCCCGCGCGGGTACCGCTACGGCGACGATCTGCGCCGGGTCCACTGGCGTTCCACGGCACGCTACGGCGAGCTGATGGTGCGCCGCGAGGAGCAGCCGCGGCGCTCGCGCTGCACGGTCCTGCTGGACACCCGGGGCATCGCCTACGAGGGCGCGGGCCCCGACGCGGCCTTCGAGTGGGCCGTGTCCGGCACCGCGTCGGTCCTGGTGCACATGCTCGAACGGGGCTTCTCGGTGCGCCTGCTGACGGACGGCGGCAGCTCGGTACCCGGCGAGGGCGCCGACGGGTTCGCGGGCGCCGGGCAGGAGACGGCGGACGCGGCCGGGCTGATGTTGGACACCCTCGCGGTGATCGACCACTCCGACGGCACCGGTCTGTCCCGGGCGTACGACGTGCTGCGGGGCGGGAGCGAAGGGCTGCTGGTCGCCTTCCTCGGTGATCTGGACGAGGAACAGGCCGCGGTGGTGGCCAAGATGCGCCAGCGCAGCGGCGGCGCGGTCGCGTTCGTGCTGGACCCCGACACCTGGGTGCGCGAGTCGACCGATGTGCCGTACCCGGGCGACCGGCACGAGGAGCGGCTGCGCATGCTGCGCGAGGCGGGCTGGACGGCGCTGAGCGTGCCGCGCGGCGCCTCGCTGAACGATCTGTGGCGGCAGGCGGACCGGGAACGCTCGGGCCTGGCCGCTGTCGGCGGGGAGGCACTGGGATGAGCGGGCGGGCACGACTGGCGCTGTGCGCCGCGGCGGCCACGCTGATGGCCGCGTGCTCGCTGCTGCCCCTGGTCGACCGACCCACGTGGCTGCTGCAGACGGTGCTGCTGGTGGCCGTGCAGACCGGGGTGGGCGCGGCGGCCCGCCGGGTGCCGCTGGCGCGGCCCCTGACGGTGGTGGCGCAGACCCTGGTCACGCTGATGCTGCTGACCCTGGTCTTCGCCCGGCAGCAGGCGATCGTCGGGCTGATTCCCGGCCCGGACGCCGTCCAGCACCTCGCCGACCTGCTCCAGCAGGGTTCGGACGACGTCAGCCAGTACGCGATACCGGCACCGCTCACCGACGGCATCAAGCTGATGCTGATCGGCGGAGTGCTGGCGATCGGCCTGCTGGTGGACACCCTCGCGGTGACCTTCCGCAGCGCAGCCCCGGCCGGTCTGCCGCTGCTCGCGCTGTACTCGGTGGCCGCCGGGCTGGCCCACGGCGGCGCCGACTGGCTGTGGTTCCTGGTCGCGGCGGCCGGCTATCTGATGCTGCTGCTCGCCGAGGGCCGGGACCGGCTCGCGCAGTGGGGCCGCGTCTTCGGCGGGGCATCCCGCGTGCCGGGCGACCAGGAGGGCGGTGCGGTCGCCCCCGTGCGCACCGGGCGCCGGATCGGCGCGGTCGCCCTCGGTGTCGCCCTGGTGGTGCCGCTCGCCCTGCCCGCGATGCAGGGCGGCCTGCTGGACGCCGCCGGGACGGGCGTCGGCCCGGGCAACGGGGACGGCGGCACCATCTCCGCGGTCAACCCCCTGGTGTCACTGCGCGACAGCCTGAACGTGGACAACGACCGCCAGGTGCTGACCCTGAGGACCAGTGCCGGCGATCTGTCCGACATGTACCTGCGGATCGTGTCCCTGGACGACTTCGACGGGACGACCTGGAAGCCGTCCCAGCGGCACATCGTCGGTGTGCCGGACGCCTTCCCGACGCCCGCCGGCCTGAGCGCCCGGGTCAAGCGGGTGACCGTGAAGTCGACGATCGCGGCGGCGGACTGGTACGCCCAGGACTGGCTGCCGATGCCGTACCCGCCGACCGGGGTGAGGGTCAGCGGCAAGTGGCGCTACGAGCCGGTCGGCATGACGCTCGTCGGCGACCACGGCCAGAACACACGCGGCCAGACCTACCGGGTGACCAGCCTGGACGTGCAGCCGACCGCCGAGCAGCTGGCCGACGCGCCGCAGCCGCCCGCGGCCCTCAAGCGCGAGTACACCAAGGTGCCGTCCCGGCTGCCGAAGGTGGTGGCCCGGACCGCCAAGGAGATCACCGCGGGTTCGGCCAGCCACTACGACGAGGCGGTCAGGCTCCAGGACTACTTCGCCGTGACCGGCGGATTCCAGTACGACACCCAGGTGGAGGTCGGCCACGGTCCGGACGCCATCGCGAACTTCCTGAAGAAGAAGGAGGGTTTCTGCGTCCACTTCTCCTTCGCGATGGCCGCGATGGCCCGCACGCTCGGCATCCCGGCCCGGGTGGCGGTGGGCTTCGCACCCGGCACCCCGCAGGCGGACGGCACGGTCGCGGTGACCCTGAAGGACGCGCACGCCTGGCCCGAGCTGTACTTCGAGGGCATCGGCTGGACCCGCTTCGAGCCGACCCCGACCCGGGGCACCGCGCCGTCGTACACCCAGTCGGACACGCCCGGCAGTTCGCTGCCGGACGAGACCCTGCCGTCCCACGGCTCGTCCACGGCGCCGTCGGCGGCACCCTCGGCGAGCGACAGCTGCGCGGCCCGGCTGCACAAGCTCGACGCCTGTGACAGCCCGTCCGCGGCGGTGGCCGTGCACAGCGACGGCGGCAGCAGCTGGAACTGGCTGTGGTACGCGCTGATCGGGCTCGGTGCCCTGGCCCTGCTGGCCGTTCCGCTGTCGCCCCTGCTGTGGCGGGAGCGCGTGCGCAGGGTGCGGCTGGGCGCGCACGCCCGGACCGAGGAGGGCGCGGCGGCCCATGCGCTGACGGCCTGGCAGGAACTGACGGACAGTGCCTGGGACGTCGGCATCCTGCCGGACGAGTCACTGACCCCGCGCAAGGCGGCGGCCCGGATCGTCCGGCTGGGCCACCTCGACCCGACGGCCGCTGCCGCGGTGCAACGGGTGGCGGACGCGGTGGAGCAGGTGCTGTACGCGCCCCGGCCGCGCCCGGTGGCGGGTCTGGCCGAGGACGTGCGCCAGGTGATCGCCGCACTGCAGGGCACGGTGAGCGGGCGGACCCGGCTGCGGGCACGGTTCGCGCCGCGCTCGGCCGCGCGGGTGCTGTGGGCTGTGTCGGGCCGGTGGACGGCGCTCAGGGCCCGTGCGGCGGCGGCCCGGCCGACGCTGCGCAGGCCCTCGGGGCAGCAGGGCTGAGGCCGGGTACACGTGAGGGGTGAC
>NZ_JBFAET010000136.1:0-24639 GCF_040642095.1 Streptomyces sp. NPDC020362 | reverse complement strand
TCGCACGGTCTCCCGTCGGCCTGATCGCACGGTCTCCCGTCGGCCGGGTCGCACGGTCTCCCGTCGGCCTGGTCGCACGGTCTCCCGTCGGCCTGGTCGCACGGTCTCCCGTCGGCCGGGTCGCACGGTCTCCCGTCGGCCTGGTCGCACGGTCTCCTGTCGGCCGGGCACCGGCGCATCGCAACAGCCGGGAGCGAGCGACGCGCCCGGCCGCGCTCTTCTCACCCCTCGTCCGGCGGCGCCGTGCGATGCACGCTGCGGACCGCCGCCACGTCCGGCGGGACCGGGAGAGCGGGGACGTGGGCGCTGAGAGCGGCCAGGCGGTGCTTGATGCTGGTGGCGATGCCGGTGCCCAGGCGGTAGCGGGTGGCGGTGCGGGCATCGGCCGCGTGGTCGAGTAGACGGTGGGCCTCGCGGCTGCGCATGCCCGTGTGGGCGAGGACGAGGTGGCTCAGGCGGTGCTCGGCCCGGGCGAGGTCCCGGCCGATGGCGTCGGCCGCGGGGAGGTCGATGTGGTTGTCATCGGCCGCGAGGACCGCGGCCGCCCGGACCCGGCCGAGGTCGAGCAGGCTGACCCCGGCCGCCGCGGCCGCCGTGACCAGCCGGACGGCGGCGCGCGGGCCGATGCCGTTGCTGGCGACGGACAGCCGGGCGAGCCGACCGTGCGGCGCGCGTTCCAGGGCCGCGGCGAGCCGGAGGGCGCCCGCGTCCCCCAACCGGGCGGCGGAGACGTACAGTTCGTCGACCGCGCCCGCGGCGAGCACGGCTGCCAGGGCCCGGGCGCCCGCCTCGCCCAGCGGATTGCCGCCCACGAAGAGCCGCTCGATCCGCCGCCCGCCCAGCTCGGCTGCGAGCAGCGCGTCGGCGAGGACGGCGGTGCCCGCCGGGTCCAGCCCGGTCTGCACGAGATCGAGGGTGCGCAACGACCGTGCGGACTCCAGGAGTTCCGCCGCCGCGTGCCCGCCGGCCCCGCCCAGCGGATTGCGCTTGAGCCAGACACCGGTGACGACCTGCGGGGAGGCACGCAGCTGGTCGGCGATCCGGCAGGCACCGGCCGCGGTGATGCCGTTGCATCCGAGGTAGAGCGTCTCGACGTCCGCGCCCGCCCCGGCCACGGCCACGGCTCCGTCGTCGCCGAGCGCGTCCGTGCCGAGCAGCAGGTGCCGTACCGGCGAGGGGCCCGCGGCCAGGGCGCCGGCGATCAGCTCCGCTCCGTCGGCGCCGACGCCCTGCTTGCACAGGTCCAGCCGCCCGTCCGGCAGGGCGGTACCGGCCGTGAAGTCCAGCCGCTCCCCCGCCGGGCGCCCCGAGCGCAGCCAGTCCAGCAGCGGGGCGAGGTCGGCCAGGGGGCGCGCCACGATCTCGGGCACTCCGGCGAACCCGGGCGTCCGCCCGCTCACCACGCCGCCTCCTGGTAGTCCTTCAGGAACACACCCGACACCGGGTCGCCGGCCTCGCCGCGCACGACCGGGTCGTAGACCCGGGCCGCGCCGTCCACCACGTCCAGTGGGGTACGGAAACCCGCGTCCGCCATCCGGGCCTTCTTCGGCGCCGGGTTCTCGTCGGTGATCCAGCCCGTGTCGACGGCGCACATGTGAACGCCCTGCTCGGCGAGTTCGGAGGCGCTGGTGCGGGTGAGCATGTTCAGGGCGGCCTTGGCCATGTTCGTGTGGGGATGGCCGGCCGTCTTGTTGCGGACGGTGAAACGGCCCTCCACGGCGGTCACGTTGACTACATAGCGGCGCGGGTGCGGGGAAGCGAGCAACAACGGCAGCAACCGGTCGCACAACAGGGCCGGGGCGAGCGCGTTGACGAGCTGTGTCTCCAGCACCTCGGCCGGGTCGAGCGCGCCGAGCCGTGCCGACCAGGAGTTCTCCGGGGACGGGTCCGGCAGCAGCCCGGCCTCGTCGGCCTCCCGCAGGGCCACCGGCAGGGCGGCGGCCGAGCCCGGCAGCATCCCGATCGGGGTGAACCCGGGGGCCTGGCGCGCACCCGGGGGCAGCGTGCCGTGCTCGCCTGCGGCGAGCATCGCATACGACTCCGGTGGCCGCCGTACCGTCTGGGCGGCGTTGTTGACCAGGATGTCCAGCGGCCTGTCCTGCTGCCTGAGCTCCTCGCACAGGCCGAGCACCTGGCGCGGGTCCCGCAGATCGACGGCGAGTACGGTGAGCCGGTCCAGCCAGCGCGCGCTGCCCGGTGCGGCCCGGAAGCGGCGCACGGTGTCGTGCGGGAAACGCGAGGTGACCAGGAGCTCCGCGCCGTCGCGGAGCATCATCAGCGCCAGCTGGAAGCCGATCTTCACCCGGCCGCCGGTGAGCAGCACACGGCGGCCGGTCAGGTCGGTGCTCAGGGCCCGGCGGGCGGTGTTGTCGGCCGCGCAGCGGGGGCAGAGCCGGTGGTAGAAGGTGTCGACCTGCCGATAGGGCGACTTGCACACGTAGCAGGGGCGCGGCTTGTGGAAGAGTCCGCCCGCGCCCTGCTCGGCCAGGGGAGCGTCCTCGCGCCGGTCCGGGGAGCCGGTCGCGGTCGCGGCCATCGCGGCTGCGTCGGCGGCCGCGACCTCGGCGCCGCGCGACTTGCGGCGCCGGAGCCGCCCGTCCCGGGCGAAGGACGCGGCGACCTGTTCGGCCCGCAGCCGTAGCGGGTCGTCGACGGGCAGTGCCCGGAGCTTGCCCACCACCTGGTGGAAGACCGCCAGCTCCGCCTCGGTGACGGTGTCGCCCGTCGCCTCGCTCATCCGTCCCGCCCCGCCCCTGTCCGTCGGTACCACAGTGGTCCCGACCGGATTCGAACCGGCGTGACCGCCCTGAGAAGGCGGCGAGTCTGCCTCTGCTCTACGGGACCTCGAGGCGCGCCCGGACGACCGGATTCGAACCGGCGTGACCCGCATGCCATGCGGGTGCGCCTGCCTCTGCGCTACGTCCGGACGCGCCCCCGGATCCTAACCGCAGCGCGCCGGAGCGGGTGTCAGTGGGACGTCCGCCGCAGGGCGAGCCGTTCCTTCTCCGACAGGCCGCCCCAGACACCGAAGCGCTCGTCGTTGTCGAGCGCGTAGTCGAGGCAGGCGGAGCGCATCTCGCACATGCCGCAGATGCGCTTCGCCTCGCGCACCGAGCTGCCGGGCTCGGGGAAGAAGAAGTCCGCCCCGGTCTGCGCGCACAGGGCCTGATCCTGCCAGGCGGTGTCGGCCGGGGTGATGGTTTCGATGTGCATGGCCAAGATCGTGCCGCGCGGCGAAAAACGTTCGATCAACGCCGGGTCAACGGCGCGGCCGGAGGCCCTGGACCGCCCCGATCATGCTCCACCGGGACACGCCACCGCACGGCGGCGCGCGGCAGCAGGACGGAAACCCGCAGAACCCTGCGCGGACCCTGCGCGGACCCTGCGCGGACCTTGCGGGTCACCCAGGGTGACCGGGGGTACCGGCCCGGCACACGGCAGCGCTCCGGCAGCGGTTGTCAGTGGGCGGTGCAAGACTCGGCAGTACAGCGGACAGGACCCCGCCCCGCGGGCCCGCTTTCAAGGAGGGCGAAGATGCTCACCACCCGTTTCGTCGACGGCGCTCCCAACTGGATCGACGTCGGCACCCCCGACATGGACGGCGCCCAGGCCTTCTACGGCGGTCTGTTCGGCTGGCGGTTCCAGTCGGCGGGGCCGGAGGCCGGCGGCTACGGCTTCTTCCAGCTGGACGGCAGGACCGTCGCCGGCGGTATGCAGACCGGCCCGGAGCAGGGTCCGCCGGCCTGGACGGTGTACTTCCAGAGCGAGGACGCACAGGCCACCGCCAAGGCGACCGAACAGGCCCACGGCAGTGTGCTGTTCCAGCCCATGGACGTGATGGGCCAGGGGCACATGGCGGTCCTCGCCGACCAGGCGGGCGTTCGGTTCGGGATCTGGCAGCCCGGGCAGACCAGGGGCGTTGACGCGGCGAACGAACCGGGCGCCCTGTGCTGGGTCGAGCTGTACACGCCGGACATCGCGGCGGCCGCCGCGTTCTACCACCGGGTCCTCGGACTGGAGACCTCGGGCGTGCCGTTCCCGGGCGGCACGTACACCTGTGTCAACCCGGGTGGTGCCGAGGAGGACGCGATGTTCGGCGGGATGGTCCCGCTGGCCGACGACCCGACGGAGGCGGAGGCCGGCCCCTACTGGCTGCCGTACTTCGAGGTCGAGGACACGGACGCCGTGGTCGAGAAGGCCCAGCAGCTGGGTGGCACGGTGCGCATGCCGGCGACGACCCTGGAGGGCGTCGGCCGCATGGCCAAGCTCGCCGACCCTTACGGCGTCCGTTTCGCGGTGATCAAGAGCGAGCCACCGCAGGGCTGAGGCTGCGGGGCAGCTCCACGGCCCGGGCGGACCTGCCGCCCGGGCGTGCGTGCGGCCCGGCGGACATGCGACCTGGCGGACGTGCGACCCGGCGGACGTGCGACCTGGGTGCGCGCCCGGCGCGGGCGGACCCGTGGCACCGGCAACCACATGCCACGAACGCACCTGTGGCACGAGCGGACGGGCCCCTGGCCGGACGCGCAGCTCAGGCAGACGCGTGCCCCAAACCGCACACACACGCCAAGCAGACGCATCCCGCTAGCCGAACGCGCAGCTCAGGCAGACCCATCCCCCTAGGCGGACGCGCGGCGTATCAGCGTGGTCGGCAGGATCACGCCGGACGCCGTCACGTCCGCCGACTCGTGGTCACCCCCGTCACCCCCGTCACCCCCGCCGTCTGCGCCCTCCCTGCCACCCCCGCCGAGCCGGTCGGCCGGGCCGCCCAGCAGAAGGCGGGCCATCAGCCGGCCCATCTCCTCGATGTCCTGACGGACCGTGGTGAGCGGCGGGTCGGTCTGTTCGGCGACCGGCAGCACGTCGTCGAAGCCGATCACGGCCACGTCCTCGGGCACGCGCCGCCCGCTCTCGCGCAGCACGCGCAGGGCGCCGAGCGCGGTGAGGTCGTTGGCGGCGAACACCGCGTCGACGTCCGGGCAGCGGTCGAGGAGTTCGCGCATGGCGCGTTCGCCGCCGCCCGGGGTGAAGTCGCTCTCCACGACGAGCCGCGGGTCGGCGTCGCCCACGACGTCCCGGTAGCCGTCGAGCCGGTCCACCGCCGAGGTCTGGTCCAGCGCGCCGGTGATGTGCGCGATCCGATTCCGGCCGAGGCCGACAAGATGGCGCACGGCCTCACGGGCGCCGCCCCGGTTGTCGCTGTCCACGTAGACCGGGCCGGGGGCGCCGTCGCTCCAGTCGGGCCGACCGCCGAACACCGTGGGTACGCCCGCGTTCCTGATCAGTCCGGGCAACGGGTCGTCGAGGTGCAGGGAGAAGACGAGCGCGCCGTCGACGTGGCCGCCGGCGAGGTAGCGGGCCACGCGCGCGTGGTCGGCGCGGCCCTCGGTCAGCAGCAGCACGAGCTGGTTGTCGTGGGCCGTCAGCTCCTTGCTGATGCCACGCAGTTGCAGCGCGAAGAACGGGTCGGCGAAGACCCGGGCCTCGGGCTCGGCGATGACGACGGCGACGGCGTCGTGGCGCTTGGTGACCAGGCTGCGCGCCGCCCGGTTGGGTACGTAGCCGAGCTCCTCGACCGCCCTGCGGACCCGTGCGGCGAGGGGCTCCCTGACGCCGTCCCCGCCGTTGACCACCCGCGACACGGTGGCGCGGGACACGCCGGCCCGCGCGGCAACGGCCTCCAGCGTGGGGCGCGACTCTGCCTCGCTCACTTCGGGACTCCTCATCGGCGGCCGGCAATCGGATCAGGATAGCCACGGTACGGTCCGGTCGTCGGGCCGGAAACGGGGTGCTTCCGCTGCGCCCGGACCGGGCGGTTCACGCCGATCAGCGTGCTCGCCGTCGCCCGGGCCGTTGTCCACAGGCCGGTTGTCCACAGGCGCGGCCCGTTGTCAGCGGCGTGCGGCATGCTGTGATCAGTGGCGGAACGGACGCCCATGAACCACGGGGAGGGCACAGTGTTCGGGGGGATCGACGACGTCGACTGGGCGTCGATGGGACACGCGTACACGCAGTCGGCGACCGATGTGCCGGAGCTGCTGTGGGGGTTGGCGTCGGACGACCCGGTGCGCCGGGAGATCGCGCTGGACGGGATGTACGGCGCGGTGCACCACCAGGGGGATGTGTACGACAGCACGGTCGCCTGCGTCCCGTTCCTGTTCGAGCTGATCGCGAACCCTTCGCTCGCCGACCGGGGAGCCGTGATCAGCCTGCTGTGCAGCATCGCGCACACCGCGGACGCCGTCGAGGACGCGGACGAGGACGACGCGGACACCGCGGACACCGAGCACTTCACCGGGTTCGACGATGATGACGATGAGGAGGAGTGGCTGCGGCACTCCTTCACGGCGCGTGACATGGTCCGCGAGCGCGCCGGGGCCTTCCTGTCTCTGCTCGGCGATCCGGATCCCGGGGTGCGGGCCGCCGTGCCGGGTGCCTTGGCGCGGCTTCACCCCGATCCGGCAGGGGTGTTCGGCGCCCTGCGCGACCGCATGCCGGTCGAGACGGACCCCGAGACCGCCCAGTCCCTGGCGCACGCCCTGAGCACGCTGGCCGTGCGGTACCCGGCCGAGCTGGGCACCGAGGCGGCCCGGGTGCTCAAGGACCTCGCGTCCGGGACCCCCGATCCCCGGCTGCGGATGACCGCACTTTCCCGGCTGGCACGCTGTGCGCCCGGTGAACTGCCGCCGGACACCGCGGACATCGCGCTGGACGTGATGCGGCTCGCACGGGAGGCGGACGAGCTGGGCCCACCGCCTGCCGTACCCGAGCGGCCGCGCACGAACACCCTGATCTCCCATGTGCGCGAGCTGCACGCGGAGCACCGGCGCAGCCTCGACCTGGACGACGCGGCGGACCTGCTCGAAGAACTGCACACGGAGCTGCGCGACCGTGTCGACCTGCGCTGTCCGCTCCTCGTCGGCCAGTTGGACAGCCCCAGCCTGCGCGAGCGCACGCACGCGGTCGGCATGGCGGGACGGCTGCTGACCGGGTGGCGGGCGCCGGACGACGAGCCGCTGCTCGCGCTGGCCCGGCTGCTCACCGACGACGATCTGCGGCTGCAGAAGGCGGTGCTGTCGGAGCTGCGGTTTCTGGCGCCGGCGGCCCACCGCGTGTCCGAGGAGGTGGTCGCCTACCTGCAGAGCTGGGAGCACCGGCCGCTGGAGGCCGACACTCCGTTCCGTTCCCTGGCCGTCGGCATGACGTTCGAGGTGCTGGCTCTTCAGGGCGACGACCGGATCGTGCCTGCTCTCGCGAAGATCCTGGAGGCAGTGGAGATACCCGAGCAACTGGTCCGCTGGGTAGAGGCGTTCGGCCCACAGGCCGCGGCCCCGCTCGGTCCGGTGCTCCACGACCGCCTGACCCGGCTCGACCACCGGACATCCTCCGCGGACCAGGGCCGCATCATCGATGCCCTGGGAGCACTGCGAGACCCCGAGTCGGTGCCCCTGCTGACCCACGTGCTGGCCGAGGCCGAGCACGTCCGCACGAAGCGGGACGCCTTGCACGCCCTCTCCGCCTTCGGCACCGAGGCGGCCGAAGCCGGCCCGGTGGTAAGGAAGTTGTGGGAGGGCGACACCGTCGCCGACGATGACCGCATCCATGTCGCCCACGCCCTCTGGGCCCTGACCGGCGACGCGGAGGCCGTGCTCCCGGCCGTCCGCGCGAGCCTGCGGTCGCGGATGTGGAGTCAGTGGTCCGCGGCCCTGGACCTGGTCTCGTCCCTCGGCCGCTCCGGCGCCGCGCTCGCGCCCCGGTTGCGCGAGATGATCGGTACCGGCCACGCACCCGCTCAGGCGGCCATCCGCCTGTGGCAGGTCACCGCAGAGGCGGAGGAGACGCTGCCCGTTCTCATGACCGAGTGGTCGGCCGCACCGGCCCATCGTCCCGGCATCGCCGCCTGCCTGGCGGCCATGGGCCCTGCGGCCGCGCCGGCACTGCCACTGATACGCGCGGAGCTGGCCTCCCACCGCCGCCACACCAACGACGACTCCACGGGCCACGTCCGCTACAACGTCGCTGCGGACGTGGCCCTCCAGACGGACTGCCGGAGTGTGCTGGCCGGTTTCGGCGAGTACATGGACACGCCGGTGCGCTAGGCCGGGGACCGTCAGGACGTCTCCTCCCGCCGCGCCCGGCTCGGCTGTACCCGTTTCGGCTCGCCCGGCATCTTCGGGTACTCCGGCGGGTAGGGAAGGTCGCCCAGGCCGTGATCGTGTTCGTCCCGGCGGGCCAGTTCCAGGAGGGCGTCCAGGGAGAAGGCGTGGTCATCCATGTCGGCGTGCACGTCGCCCAGTTCGGCGAAACGAGCCGGCATGGTGGCGAGGTCGAAGTCCCGGGGGTGGGCCGTGCCGACCTCCTCCCAGCGCAGGGGCGCCGAAACGGGGGCCTGCGGGCGGGGTCGTACGGAGTAGGCGGAGGCGATGGTCCGGTCGCGGGCGGTCTGGTTGTAGTCGAGGAAGATGCGCTCGCCCCGCTCCTCCTTCCACCACTTGATGGTCACCCGGTCGGGCATCCGGCGTTCCATCTCCCGGCCGACCGCGATCGCGGCGCGCCGCACCTGGGTGAAGGTCCAGAGCGGTTCGATGGGCACGAAGACGTGCAGACCGCGGCCGCCGGAGGTCTTGGGCCAGCCGCGCAGGCCGCCGAACTCGTCGAGTACGGCCCGCAGTTCGTGGGCGGCGCGCACGGCGTCGTCGTAGTCGGTGCCGGGCTGTGGGTCGAGGTCGATACGGAGTTCGTCGGGGTGGTCGACGTGGGTGCGGCGGACCGGCCAGGGGTGGAAGGTGAGCGTGCCGTACTGGGCGGCCCACACCACGGCCGCCTCCTCGGTGGGGCACATCTCGTCGGCGCTGCGGCCGCTGGGGAAGGTGATGTGGGCGGTGGGGATCCAGTCCGGCATGCCCTTGGGAGCGCGCTTCTGGTAGAACCACTCGCCGTCGACACCGTCCGGGTAGCGCTGGAGGGTGGTGGGCCGGTCGCGCAGGGCGCGCAGGATGCCGGGGCCGACGGAGGCATAGTACCGGGCGAGGTCCAGCTTGGTGAATCCGCGCTCCGGGAAGAAGACCTTGTTCGGGCTGGACAGCCGTACGGTCCGGCCGGCCACGTCCAGTTCCACCGCATCACCCATGCGGCCACGGTAGGCGCAGGGGATACACCACGCATACCGGGCGACAAGGGGTGTATGCGAGCAGAATCTAAGGCATGGATCTGCCGGTGATGCCGCCCGTGAAACCGATGCTCGCCAAGTCGGTGGCGAAGATCCCGCCGGGCATGCACTACGAGGCGAAGTGGGACGGGTTCCGGGCGATCGTGTTCCGCGACGGGGACGAGGTCGAGCTGGGAAGCCGTACCGGGAAGCCGCTGACCAGGTACTTCCCGGAGCTGGTGGCGGCGCTCAGGGAGCGGGTGCCCGAGCGGTGCGTGCTGGACGGGGAGGTCGTGATCGCGCGGGAGGGGCGGCTGGACTTCGATGCGCTGACCGAGCGGATCCATCCGGCGGACTCGCGGGTGCGGATGCTGGCCGAGAAGACTCCGGCGTCCTTCGTCGCCTTCGATCTGCTGGCGCTGGACGACGAGTCCCTGCTCGACGTGGAGCTGACCGACCGGCGGGCACTGCTGGAGCGGGCGCTGTCCGGGGTGGGCGCTCCCGTCCACCTGGCACCGGCGACCACCGACGTGGACGTGGCGTACCGGTGGTTCGAGCAGTACGAGGGTGCCGGTCTGGACGGGGTTGTCGCCAAGCCGCTCACTCTGCGGTATCTGCAGGACGAGCGGGCCATGTTCAAGATCAAGCACGAGCGGACGGCGGATGTCGTCGTGGCGGGCTACCGCTTGCACAAGAGCGGCCCGGTGGTGGGGTCACTGCTGCTGGGCCTGTACGACGACCGGGGAGCCCTCCAGCACGTGGGGGTGTCGGCCGCCTTCCCCATGAAGCGTCGCGCCGAGCTGGTCGAGGAGTTGGAGCCGCTGCGCATGGACGACGTGAGCGGGCATCCGTGGGCGGCCTGGGGGGAGGAGGCGGCCCACGAGACGGCCCGGCTGCCGGGGGCGCCGAGCCGCTGGTCGGGCAAGAAGGACCTGTCCTGGGTGCCGCTCAGGCCGGAGCAGGTGGCAGAGGTGGCCTACGACCACATGGAGAACGGCGCCCGTTTCCGGCACACGGCCCGCTTCCGCCGCTGGCGTCCGGACCGCACTCCGGAGAGCTGCACCTATGCCCAGCTGGAGGAGCCGGTGCGCTACGACCTCGCGGAGATCCTGGGGAAGTGAGACCGCCCGCCGGGGTAACCCGATGGACCCGTTCGGCCCAGTGGACGCGCACGATCGGCACTGACCGGGTATGGCCTGCGGTGACCCGATGAGCACACAATCGACAGATACGAACGGGGTGGCAACGGTGGGCTTGGGGCACAGGGCGCGTACGAGACACGCCGTACTGACGGCGGCACTGGTCGCCGCCACGCTGACGGCCTCCCTGACGGCGGGCTGCACACGGCACCACCCGCCCGACGACGCCCGCACTCCACACCGGCCCTCTGCGCCGACCGGCGCGGCCACGCTCACGTCCGCGGCGGGCTCACCCCTCGCCGTGAAGATCGACAACGTGCCCGCGGCCCGTCCGCAGACGGGACTCGGCGCGGCGGACATCGTGTATGCGGAGCAGGTCGAGGGCGGACTGAGCCGTCTGATGGCGGTGTACGCCACCAGGCTCCCGAAGGCGGTCGGGCCGGTGCGCAGCGCCCGCGAGTCCGATCTGGAACTGCTGCGCCAGTTCGACGAGCCGACCCTGGCCTTCTCCGGGGCCCAGCGCGCGCTGCTGCCGCTGATCCGCCGGGCGCCCGTGCACGCCGAGTCGCCCGACGAGGCCGCCGACGCCTACTACCGCGCCCCCGGCAGAACAGCACCGCACAACCTCTATGTGCGCCCCGCCCGACTGCTGCCCACCGCGCCGGGCAGGGCCGCGCTGACCACCGGATTCCACTACGGTCCGGCGCCCTCCGGCGGCACACCCGAGACCTCACGGACCGTGCGCTATCCGGCGGCGCGCTTCACCTTCACCTGGTCCACACAGCGGGGCGGCTGGCTGGTCGCGATGGACGGCACGCCCACGACGACCACCGACGGCGGGCGGCCCGCGCCGGCGACGGTCGTCGTGCAGTACGTGAAGATCCGCTCCTCCCGGTACCACGACGCGCTCGGCAACCGCACGCCGTACACCGAGACGACCGGATCGGGGAAGGCCGAGGTGCTGCGGGACGGGCGGTCCTTCGACGCCACCTGGTCGCGGCCGTCCGCGGCCGACGGCACGGCGTTCACGGCGTTCACGGCGGCGGACGGCGGCCGGATGAACTTCGCCGAGGGCCAGGTGTGGGTGGTGTTCGCCGCGGCCGCCTCCTGAAGCAGCCTCTCTTCCTGAAGCAGCCCCCCTCTTGAAGCGGCCTCTCTTCCTGAAGCAGCCCCCCTCCTGAAGCAGCCCCCTGAAGCGGCTTCCTTCTGGCCGGCGCTGCGGTTCAGCCCTGCCGGCCGACGAGCGGCTCCGCCGGATGGCGCAGGCCCTCGGCCGCGTCCGACACCCGGCGGATCAGGTCGAAGAAGACGGTCTGCTCCTCGGCGGAGAGCGGGGCGAGGAAGAGCTGGTTCATCCGGGCCGTGCGCACGGTCAGCTTGCGGTGAGTGCGCAGCCCGTCGTCGGTGAGGCGGAGCAGAAAGCGGCGGCCGTCCTGCGGGTCGCGCACCTTGTGCAGCAGCCCCCGGCGGCCGAGGCGGCTGATGACCTCGGCGATCGTCGACCGGTCCAGGCCCACTCGCTCCCCCACGGTCCGCTGGTCGACGCCCGGCTCGGCGACGAGCGCGTTCAGGACCGCGAACTGCGGCGAGGTGATCTCCTCGGAGACCATGGTGTTCCACAGCAGGTAGTGCGCCTGCTGAAGCCGCCGGGCCAGGTGCCCGGGATGGGTGGCGAGGTCCACCGCGGACATGCACACTCCCCTGGTCGATTCGTAGGTGTACTGAACAATACTCGTCCTTCGACTCGCCTGTCTGCCTCTCGAATCCCACGTAATACGAAGCCTTGACGGTCTCTGCGTCCGATGGCAGCGTGAGGAGCATCTTGCTGAAATACTCAGTGCGCTGATTAATTGCAGAGATGAGGCTTCGCGGATGGACAAGGTGGTCGCCACGGCCCTGGAGGCGGTGGCCGATGTGCCGGACGGCGCGTCCCTCGCGGTCGGCGGCTTCGGGCTGAGCGGTGTGCCGAACGTGCTGATCCAGGCGCTGTACGAGCGCGGGACGGCCGGTCTGGGCGTGGTGTCGAACAACTGCGGTGCGATGGAGTCCGGCCTCGCCGTGCTGCTGGCCGCCGGCCGCATCGCCCGGGTGACCGGCTCCTACATCGGCGCGAACAAGGAGTTCGCCCGCCAGTACCTGGCCGGCGAGCTGGAGGTGGAGCTGATCCCCCAGGGCACGCTGGCCGAACGGCTGCGCGCGGGCGGCGCCGGAATCCCCGCGTTCTACACCCCGGCGGGTGTGGGCACGCAGGTCGCCGAGGGCGGACTGCCGTGGCGCTACGACGGCGAGGGCGGCGTCGCGCTCGCCTCGCCGCCGAAGGAGGTGCGGGAGTTCGACGGTGTGGAGTACGTCCTGGAGCGGGGTATCCGCACCGACTTCGCGCTGGTCCGCGCGGCCCGGGGCGACCGGCACGGCAACCTCGTCTTCAGCAGGTCCTCGCGGAACTTCAACCCGCTGGTCGCCATGGCGGGCCGGGTGACCGTCGCCGAGGTGGAACAGCTGGTCGAGTCGGGCGAGATCGACCCGGACGCGGTGCACCTGCCCGGCGTCTTCGTGCAGCGCGTGGTGGCGCTGACCCCCGAGCAGGCCGCGGACAAGAAGATCGAGCAGCGGACGGTGAGGTCCTGATGGCCTGGACACGCGAGGAGATGGCGGCCCGCGCGGCCCGCGAGCTGGCGGACGGCCAGTACGTCAACCTGGGCATCGGTCTGCCGACGCTGATCCCGAACCATCTGCCGCCGGGCGTCGAGGTGGTCCTGGAGTCGGAGAACGGCATCCTCGGCACCGGCCCTTACCCCGCCGAGGACGAGGTCGACCCGGATCTGATCAATGCCGGCAAGGAGACCGTGACGGTCCTGCCGGGCGCCTCCTTCTTCGACTCCGCGCTGAGCTTCGCGATGATCCGCGGCGGTCATATCGACGTGGCCGTGCTCGGCGCGATGCAGGTGTCCGCGGGCGGCGACCTCGCCAACTGGGCGGTCCCCGGAAAGCTGGTCACCGGGATCGGCGGCGCGATGGACCTGGTGCACGGCGCCCGCCGGGTCGTCGTCGTGATGACGCACACCGCCAAGGACGGCTCCCCGAAGATCGTCGAGCAGTGCACGCTGCCGCTCACGGGCAAGGCGTGCGTGAACCGGATCATCACGGATCTGGCCGTGCTGGACGTCACGCAGAAGGGACTCCTCCTGGTGGAGACCGCGCCGGGCGTGACCGTCGAGGACGTCGTCGCCACGACCGACACCGCGCTGACCATCGGGGAGGACGTGCGGTGAACCCCGTCCACGTCGTCGGCGCCGTCCGCGCCCCGGGCCACGCCCCCGTCGAGGCGGCCGACCGCGCACTCGCCAGGGCGGGCAGGGGTTTCGACGACCTGTCGGTCCTCGAACCGAACGAGGCGTTCGCCGCGCAGGTCCTCGGCTGTCTCGCCGAATGGCCCGAGTTCGACCCGGCTGTCCTCAACCCGCAGGGCGGGGCGATCGCGCTCGGCCATCCTCCCCCGCTCTCGGCTTCGCTCGAGCGGGGGGACCCCCATGGTGCCTGCGGCGCCCGGCCCGCGGGCACCGTCGCCCACCAGCTCGCCCGCCGCGGCTCCGGCACCGGCGTGGCCACCCTCTGCATCGGCGCGGGCCAGAGCCTCGCCCTGCTCCTCGAACGTTAGGAAGCGTCAGGTATCTCCATGGCTCTCACCCAGCAGGACATCGATCAGGAGATCGCGGCGGAGCATGCCGCGTACGAGAAGCGGACGGCCGACGGCGCACCCGTCGAGCACCACCCCCGCCGCGACTACGCCCCCTACCGCTCCTCCCTGCTCCGCCACCCCCGCCGGCCTCTGATCGCCATCGACACCCGCGTGGACCCCGAACTGGTGGAACTGCACTCCCCCGCCTTCGGGGTGCGCGACATCACCGAGACCGACAACGACCTCACCCGGCAGCACACCGGCGCGCCCATCGGCGAGCGGATCACCGTGTCCGGGCGGCTCCTGGACCGCGCCGGACGCCCCGTCCACGGCCAGCTGATCGAGATCTGGCAGGCCAACTCCGCGGGCCGCTACGCCCACCGGCGCGAACAGCACGACGCTCCGCTGGACCCCAACTTCACCGGCGTCGGCCGCACCCTCACGGACGGCGCTGGCCGCTATCACTTCACCACCATCCAGCCGGGCCCCTACCCCTGGCGCAACCACGTCAACGCCTGGCGCCCGGCGCACATCCACTTCTCGGTCTTCGGTACGGCGTTCGCCCAGCGGCTGGTGACGCAGATGTACTTCCCGAACGACCCACTCTTCCCGTACGACCCGATCCTGCAGTCCGTGACGGACGACGCGGCCCGACAGCGGCTGGTCGCCACCTACGACCACGGCCTGTCGGTACCGGAGTTCTCCCTCGGCTACCACTGGGACATCGTGCTGGACGGCCCCGCCGCCACCTGGATCGAGGAAGGACGCTGACTCGAGCGATGACGAAGACCGACACCGGCAGCGCGGAGAGCGTGCTGCCCACCCCGTCCCACACGGTCGGCCCCTTCTACGGGTACGCGCTGCCGTTCCGCGGCGGCGAGGAGATCGCGCCCCTGGCCCACCCCGACACGATCACCGTGCACGGCCACGTCCTCGACGGCGGGGGCAGCCCCCTGCCGGACGCGTTCCTGGAACTGTGGGGCCCGGCCCCCGACGGGACGGTCCCGCGGGTGGACGGCTCGATGCGGCGGGACCCGGCCACCGGCGGCCATCTGGGCCGCAACGGCGTGGAGTTCACGGGCTGGGGCCGCATCCAGACCGACGCCGACGGCCACTGGTACGCGCGGACCCTGCGGCCCGGCGCACGCGGGCACAGCGCCCCGTACCTGAGCGTGTGCGTCTTCGCCCGCGGCCTGCTCATGCACCTGTTCACTCGGATCTACCTACCGGGCGACGTGACGGCACTGGCTGCCGACCCCCTGCTCACCCGGGTGGGCGAGCGGCGCGACACGCTGATCGCCGACGACGAGGGCAGCGGCACCTACCGTTTCGACATCCGCCTTCAGGGCGAAGGCGAGACGGTCTTCCTGGAGTTCCAGTGACATCTGCCTCCCCTCCGTACGCCGACACCGGTCTGCTCGCCCCCGAGTGGGCCCTGTCCGGCGCCGCGTCCGAGACCGGTGACCACGCGTATCTGCGTGCGCTGCTCGACGCCGAGGCCGCGCTGACCAGGGCGCAGGCCAGGCTCGGGCTCGCCCCGGCCGAGGCCGCGGCGGCGGTGACCGAGGCGGCCGTCCCGGCCGGCTTCGGCATCCGCTTCCTGGCGGCACGCACCCCGGCGGGCGGCAACCCGGTCATCCCCCTGGTCGCCGATCTGACCGCGGCGGTCGGCGAGGAGTACGGCCCCTACGTCCACCGGGGCGCGACCAGCCAGGACATCATGGACACGGCCATGATGCTGGTCGCGGTCCGCACCCTGGATCCGGTCCTCGCCGACCTGGGCCGCACCGAGCGGGCCCTGGCCGCGCTCGCCGCCGAGCATCGCGACACGCCGATGCCGGGGCGGACGCTCACCCAGCACGCCGTACCGACGACGTTCGGGCTCAAGGCGGCGGGCTGGCGTGCGCTGATCCTGGACGCACGCGACCGCATCACCCGGGTACGGGACGCTCTGCCGGCCCAACTCGGCGGCGCGGCCGGGACCCTGGCGGCGTTCCAGGCGTACGGAGCCGGGGACGCGGCAGCGCTGACGCAGGCGTACGCCCGTGAGGTGGGCCTCGCCGCACCGGCGTTGCCCTGGCACACGCTCCGCACACCCGTCGCCGACCTGGCCGGTTGCCTGGCCTTTGCGGCGGGGGCGCTGGGCAAGCTTGCGGCGGACGTGCTGACCCTGTCGCGCACCGAGATCGGCGAGCTGAGCGAGGGCAGTGGCGGCGGGTCGTCGGCCATGCCGCACAAGGCCAACCCGGTGCGGTCCACGCTCCTCGCGGCCGCCGCCCGGCGCGCCCCACAGCTCGCGGCCACGCTGTACGGCTGTCTGGCCGCCGAGGACGAACGGCCGGCCGGTGCCTGGCACGCCGAGTGGGAGCCGTTGCGCGACCTGCTCCGGCTGGTGGGCGGGGCGGCCGGGCACGCGGCCGATCTGACCGAGGGGCTGCGCGTGCACCCCGCCGCGATGCGGCGGAACCTCGACGCGACCCATGGCCTGATCGTGTCCGAACGACTCTCCGCCGCGCTCGCCTCCGCTCTCGGCCGTGCACGGTCGAAGGAGCTACTGACCGAACTGGCCCGCCGCGCCCACGAGGAAGGCCGTCCCCTGCGCGGACTCCTCGCAGAGACGGATGAGTTCAAGGACGCGGACCTCGACGAACTCACCGATCCGGCCCGTTACACCGGCTTCGCCGGTCCCCTCACCGACCGTGCTCTGGAGCGACGTTGACCGTGCATCTGCTCAGCCACCTGGCACAGGGCCCGGCTTCCGCTCCCCCGCTGCTGCTCGGGCCCTCGCTCGGCACCTCCCACGCCCTGTGGGACGTGGTCGCGCCCGAGCTGTCGATCACCCATCGGGTGGTGCGCTGGGACCTGCCCGGGCACGGCGGCTCCCCGGCGGACCTGATCGGGCCGGGGGCCACCGTCGGCGACCTCGCCGCGCTGGTGCTGGAGCTCGCCGACATGCTCGGCATCGAGCGGTTCGCCTACGCGGGCGTGTCCCTGGGCGGCGCGGTCGGCCTGCACCTGGCCCTGCACCACCCCGAGCGGCTCGCCTCCCTCGCGGTCATCTGCTCGTCCGCGCACTTCGGCGGCAGCGCACCCTGGCGGAAACGTGCCGAACGGGTGCGCCGGGAGGGCATGGAGTGGCTGGTGGAGAGTGCCGACGCGCGCTGGTTCACGGCCGGCTTCACCGTGCCGCGGCTGGTCCAGGACCACCGGGAGGCCGACCCGGACGCGTACGCCGCCTGCTGCGACGCGCTGGCCGCCTTCGACCTGCGCGACCGGCTCGCCGGTATCGCCGTACCCACCTTGCTCGTGGCGGGCCGGCAGGATCCGGCGACGCCGCCCGCCCATCTGCGGGAGATCGCGGACGCGGTGCCCGGTGCCGCGCTCGTGGAGCTGCCGGGGGCCTCGCACCTCGCGCCCGCGCAGTGCCCGCAGGCGGTCCTGACGGCTCTGCGGACCCAGCTGAACGGGGCCCCGGCGAGCGGGATGGCGGTGCGCCGGGAGGTGCTGGGTGATGCGCACGTGGACCGGGCACAGGCCCGGCAGACCCATTTCACCGCCCCGTTCCAGGACTTCGTCTCCCGCTACGCCTGGGGGGAGATCTGGACGGATCCGACCCTCTCACGCCGCGAGCGGAGCATGATCACACTGACCGCGCTGGTCGCGCACGGTCACTACGACGAGCTGGCGATGCACGTCCGGGCGGCGCGGCGCAACGGGCTGACGCCTCAGGAGATCGGGGCGGTGCTGCTGCAGACCGCCGTGTACTGCGGGGTGCCCGCCGCCAACTCGGCGTTCGCCACGGCCCAGCGGGTACTCGCCGAGGAGGAGGCGACGGCGGACGGGGCGGCGGACGCGTCCCGCTGAGCGTTTGCCGTGCACCGAGGAGGGCAGCCGATCCGCCGCCTGCTGCCTACGATCCACCGCGGACCGTATGCAGCAGGCGGAGGTCCGTCCATGCCCTACAGCAGCCCCCGACCCATCTCCAGCACTTCCCGCGCCTGCGTCACCAGCCCGTCCGCCCCGCACGAACGGGCGAGCGCCAGGCCCCGGTTGAGTTCGGCGACCGAACGGGCCGCGATGCCGTACTCGACCCGGGCGGCCGCGTGTTCGTACTGACAGGGCGACGCTTCCAGATAGGCGACGGCCTGCGCCGCGAGGCGGACCGCGCGCTGGCCGGTCTCCAGGGCGGCGGCGCAGCGCAGGGCCTCGCCGATGGCGGTGTCCGTACCGAACCGTTCGGCCTGCCGGCGGGCGTCACCGACGAGCTGGGCGGCGCGGGCCGGGTCCCGCGGGGCGAGGGCCCGGGCGAGGTCGACCATCCAGGGGACCATCACCGGATTGTGGTGGCCGCGAACGGCCGCGGCCTTTCCTGCCGCCTCCAGCTCGTTGATCGCGTCGTCGACGCGGCCGACGGCCAGCAGCAGCCGGCCGCGCACGGAGCGCGGGTCCGGCAGCACGATCGTCGACGGGTACGGCGGGGCGAATCCGTACTGTTCGGCGATCGACCAGGCCTCGTCGACCTGGCCGCGGGCGAGCAGCGTGTCGACGAGGTTGCAGGTGGCCGTCCAGTACAGGGGCAGCCCGCGGCCCACGCGCTCGGCCAGGCGCAGCCCCTCGCGCAGGGACGTCTCCGCCTCCCTGAGCCGGCCTCGCCTGCGGTGCCCGACACCGACGTAGGCGTGGGCCAGGGCGAGGTGGCCGCCGCCCCACCGGGCGGTCTCGTAGGTGCGCAGGGACTCGGTGTACAGCGCCTCGGCCCGGTCGAGCCGGTCGGCGTAGGCGTACGCGTTGGCCAGCATCAGCAGGAGTTCGATGCCCCACTCGGTGTCGGTCCAGCCGAGCCCCGGTGCCAGGCGGCCGTTGACGAGCGCGCGGTCGCACAGCTCGGCGACCTCCTCGGCGCTCTCGCCGTGGGTCATGGCGTCGAAGCCGCGCAGGATGAGCAGCGCGCGCTCGGCGTTGTCCTGGCCGGTGCAGGGCCTGGCGAGTTCGGCGAGGCGCTCGGAGCGTCCCGGTGAGGTCGCCTCGCCCGCGTAGATGCCCTCCCACATGTACTGCACCGCCTGCAGCCGCATCCGGGCGGGGCCGGGTTCGTGGCGGGCGGCCTCGGCCTCGACGGTACGGACGGCCTCCTCCAGCTGGTCGTTGTGGAGCAGGGCCTGGGAGAGCCGGAAGACGGCGTCGACGCGCTCGGTACCGTCGAGGCCGGGCATGGCGAGTGCGTTCTGCAGGTGGTCGATGGTGGTGGCGGGCGCGGTCAGGAGCGTGGCACAGCCCAGCTCGTACAGGACGCGCGCGTTGACCTCGGGCTCGGGCGGTTCGAGCAGGGCGCGTTCCAGACAGCGGCGGGCCGCGTCGGGCGCGCCGACGGCCAGGTGCTCGCGGGCGGCCTCGCGCAGCTGCTCGACGAGTTCCTCGTCGTCGTCCGGGTGGACCTTCAGCAGGTGCCGGGAGGACTCGGCGGCGCCGTGTCCCGTCTCGGTGAGGATCTGCGCGGCGACGCCGTGCATGGCGGTGCACACGCCGGGCGGGATGGAGTTGTAGACGGCGGTCGCGATCAGCGGGTGGACGAACTCCAGCTCGCCGTCGTCCGTCTCGGCGCCCGCCGCCGGGTCGGGTTCGGTGAGGATGCGTGCGGTGCGGAGCAGTTCGGCGCAGCGCTCGGCGATGTCGGTGTTCATGGAGGCGAGCCGGGCGACCAGGTCGACGGAGATACCGGTGCCGAGGATGGCTGCGGCCCAGGCGAACCGGGTGGCCTCGATGCCGAGTCCCTTGAGGCGGTCGACCAGGCCGCCGCCGCGGGCGGAGCGGTTCAGGGCACGCAGTTCGCCGGCCCGGGCCTCGGCCGGTTCGAGTTCGCTGTCCTGCACCTTGGCGAGGAGCTCGACGGTGTCGTAGGGGTTGCCGCCGGTGACGGCCCAGACCTCGCGGCAGAACGGGTCGTCGGCGTGCCGGCCGACCGATGCGCGGGTGAGCCCGGCGGTGGCCTCCGGAGTGAGGGCGTTCAGGTTGTTGACGGGGCTGCCGGCGGCGGCGGCCACCGCCTCGAGGTGGCGGGCGCTGTCGCCGCTCACGTCGCCCGGGCGGCGGGCGACCACGACCAGCACGGACAGATCGTCCAGACGCTCCGCGAACGCGGCGAGCCAGCGCAGGGTCTCCTGGTCGGCCCAGTGTGCGTCGTCGACGAGCAGCACCAGCGGCCACTCGCGGCGGGCGAGCCGGCGCACGGCCGCGACGAGTCCGTCGCAGACGTACTGCGGGTCGGCGCTGCCCTCCCCCGGGTCCACTATGCCGAGGGCGGGACCGGCGATGTCGTACCAGTCGCCGAGGTATTCGCGGGCCTCCTCCGGCAGGAGGGAGACCAGCGCGGGCTGGAGCAGCTGCCGCACCACGTTGAACGGGACCGACCGCAGGGTCTCGCCGCCGCGCGCGGACCACACGGTGCAGCCGCGGCGCTCGGCGATGCGGCGCGTCTCGACCAGCAGCGCGGTCTTGCCGAGCCCGGCCTCGCCGCGGAAGACCAGCAGGCTCCCCGCGGACGACTGGTCGGAGCACAGGACGTCCAGCGCCCGTGTGACGGTGGCGATCTCCGCGTCCCGCTCCCACAGGGAAGCCGAGCCGGCTGTCGGCGGCCGTCCCTCCGTCATCCCGTTACCTCCCCAGGTCGCCCGAATGACGTACAGACCACGAGCGTAGCCGTCCGGTGGGATGTGTGGTGGCAGGTCCGGGCAGGTGTGGCCCCGCAGGGTGAAAGTGGGTGCGGGCAGGCGACGCACACCCTGCCGGACCAGCCGATGTACAGCGGACGATCCGTCAACAGGGCGTGGAATGAAGCTGATTTTCGAAGACCGGAGAGACGACGGCGACGACGGCGACGAGCGCGCCTCCCGCGGCGGTGAGGCCGTCCGCACACCGACGGTGCGGGCGGTGGCGGCGGGGTCGGTGGGCAACTTCGTCGAGTGGTACGAGTTCGGTGTCTACGGCTATCTGGCCACGGTGCTCGCAGACCGGTTCTTCACCCCGGCGGGCGGGGACGCGGCCGAGGCACTGGTGCGCACGTACGCCTCTTTCGCGCTGGCGTTCTTCTTCCGGCCGCTCGGCGCTGCCCTGTTCGGCAGGCTGGGCGACCGGATCGGGCGGCGGCCGGTGCTGCTCGTGGTGATCGCGCTGATGACGGCCGCGACGGCACTGATCGGTGCGCTGCCGACGTACGCCACGGCCGGCGCCCTGGCACCCTGGCTGCTGACGTTTCTGAGAGCTCTCCAGGGGCTCTCGGCCGGTGGTGAGTTCGGCGGGGCGGTTGCCCTGCTGACGGAGTTCGCCCCGCCGGGACGGCGCGGGCTGTACGGCGCGTGGCAGTCGTTCACGGTGGCGCTGGGCCTGCTGGGCGGGGCGGGGGTCGCGGCGGCGACGGCCGCCGTGCTGTCCGAGGCCCAACTGAGTGGCTGGGGCTGGCGGTTGCCGTTCCTGCTGGCCCTTCCCCTGGGACTGGTGGCGCTGTGGCTGCGGGCGGGGCTGACGGAGACCCCGGAGTTCCGGGAACGGGAGCGGGAGCGGGCGGCCGACCCTCCCCGCGGCGCCCGGCCGGCCGCGGCGGCGGTGCTGCTGGGCGCCGGGCGGGTGATGGGCTGGTCGGCGGCCGGATACACGTTCCTCGTCGTCCTGCCCTCGTACCTGCAGACCGCCCTGCATGCGGACGTCCGGCAGGCGCTGCTCGCCACCGTCCCCGCCAACGCCGGGTTCGCCGCGGCGATCCTGCCGGCGGGGCTGCTCAGCGACCGGGTCGGGCGACGGCCGGTGATGCTGACGGGGGCGGCGCTGGTGATGGCACTGGCGGTGCCGTTGTTCGGCCTTCTTCAGGACGAGGGGACTTCGACCGCCGTCAAGGGCCTGGCCACGGGGGCCGCAGGCGTGGTCATCGGGCTGATGGCGGGGCCCGGCCCCGCGCTGCTGGCCGAGATGTTCCCGACGCGGGTGCGCTGGACGGGGCTCGGGCTGGCCTACTCCCTGTCCAACGCGGTGTTCTCCGGATGCGCGGGGCTGATCATCACGGAGGCCGTGCGGCGGACCGGGAACGTGGACGTACCCGCGTACTACGCCGCGGCGGCGTGCGCGGTGAGTGCGGCGGCCCTCCTGAAAGGGCGTTCTTGTGAGAGGAGTTGACCGACCCATGCGAGTGATCGGCCTGATGTCGGGGACGTCGTACGACGCGGTGGACGCGGCCGCCGCGGACCTGCGCCTGGACGGCGACACGCTGATGCTGCAGCCGCTGGGGATGGTGAGCACGCCGTACGACGGTGAGCTGCGCGAGGCGCTCGCGGCGGCGTTGCCGCCGACCGCCGTGCCGCTCGCCGAGGTGTGCCGGCTCGACACCCGGATCGGGCAGGCGTTCGCCGCGGCGGCGGTCCGGGCGAACAGTGAACTGTGCGGTCGGCAGGCCGAGTTGGTCGCTTCGCACGGTCAGACGGTCTTTCACTGGGCCGACGGGGACGGCCGGGTGCACGGCACGCTTCAGCTGGGGCAGCCCGCGTGGATCGCCGAGGCGACCGGGCTGCCGGTGGTCGCCGACCTGCGCGCCCGGGACGTCGCCGCGGGCGGGCAGGGCGCCCCGCTGGTGAGCCTGGTCGACCTGCTGTGGCTGCGCGGCAGGCCGGGCACGCCGGTCGCGCTGAACATCGGCGGCATCGCCAACCTGACCGCGCCGGACGGCACGGCCTTCGACACCGGGCCGGGCTGTGCGCTGCTCGACGCGGCGGCCCGCCGGTTCAGCGGCGGGCGCCTGGCCTACGACGCCGAGGGTGCGCTGGCCGCGCGCGGCCGGCCGGACCGGCCCCTGCTGGACCGGCTGCTCGCCGAGCCGTACTACGCGCTGCCTGCGCCCAAGACGACCGGCAAGGAGCTGTTCCACGCCGGGTACCTGGGGGCGGCCGGGCTGGACGGCCTGGGCGCGCAGGACGTGCTGGCGACGCTCACCCTGCTGACGGCCCGGACGGTCGCCGACGGGGTGCGGTCCGTCGGCGCGACCGAGGTGATCGCCTCCGGCGGAGGCACCCGCAACCCGGTGCTCATGGACGAGCTGCGGCACCTGCTCCCCGGGGCGGCGCTGCGCACCTCGGACGACCTGGGCCTGCCCGCCCCCGCGAAGGAGGCCTACGCCTTCGCGGTCCTCGGCTTCCTCACCGCCCACGGCCTGGCCGGCACCGACCCCCGCAGCACGGGCGCCCGGCACCCGAGCGTGCTGGGGTCGGTGACACCGGGCCGGGACGGGCTGCGCCTGCCGCCGACGGCGCGACGGGGGCCGGTGCGGTTGGTGGTGCAGGCATGAGGGGGCACGCCCGGTCGGGGGCACCACCGGGCGGGATGCTGCGGCCGCACAGCCGCCCGGCCGACGGACGCGGGCAGACACGAGCGCGGGCGGGCGCGGGCGGACACGGACGCGGGCGGGCGCGGGCCGAGCGCCGCTCAGCCGAACCACCCTCCCGGCCACCGTGCCGGGACGGTGGCCGGGCCTGCGGCCCGGAAAGCGGCACAGAAATCGGAGGCGAAATATTCCGGTCCGCGCCATTGACGGCGGATCTTCTCATCCCGCTTTCACCGATGCCTCATACGGTGGAGGCATGACGCAGGTGACTCCTCCCGGGTGGTACCCCGACCCCGGGCAGACGAATGACGGTCCGCCCACCGAGCGCTGGTGGGACGGCAAGGCCTGGACGGACCGGACACGCCTCGTCGGGACGGCCGCCATGTGGGGTCCCCCGGCGCAGCAGCCTGCCGGCGGCATGCAGCCGGCTCCCCCGGCGTACGGGGCCCACCCGGGCCATCCGTCGTATCCCGCCCCGCCGCCGGCCGCGCCCCGGCGCGGTCTGCGCACGGCCATAGCCGGCGCGGCGGCGGCCGCGGTGCTGGTGAGCATCGGGGTCGGCGTGTACGCCCTCACCAAGGACGGCGGCGGCAACGGCGGCAGCGACCGCGCCGGGTCCCAGCAGGGGCAGGGCGGGCCGAACGGCGGGCAGGGCGGGCCCGGCGGCGGCTCCGGCGGGTCGGGCGGACCCGGCGGCGGGTCGGGCGGTCCGGGTGGGTCGCCGTCCCCGGGGCAGTCCGCCGCGCCCAAGATCAAGGGCGGGGGCACGGTGCAGGATCCGCTGAACGGGATCAGCCTTCCCGTGCCGCAGGGGTGGACCGGGCAGACGATCAGCCTCGGTGCGCAGGTGACCTCCGACAACTCCTACAAGTGCCCCGGCGACAGCGACCAGACGTGCACCGCGGGCGGCGCGTACACGGCGCCCGCCGGCGAACTGGGCCTCAAGGGCGCGACGGCCGAGCAGGTCGCCAAGGCGGACATCGCGGCCAACGCCACGGCCTCCTACGGCGGTACCACCTACGGCAGCGTCACCTCGCACCAGGTACTGGCCTCCCGGGCGGTGACGGTGGCCGGGCAGAAGGGCTACATGGTCCGCTGGAAGGCGGTCACGAGCAAGGGCGCCGACGGTTACGTCGAGTCGGTCGCCTTCCCCTCTCCCAACGACGCCAAGCGGATGGTCGTGGTGCGCTTCGGCGTGGACGTCGGGCAGAAGCTCTCCGTCATCGACGAGATCCTGACGGGGATCAAGGTCTCGTCCGGCGGCGGGTCCGGCCAGAGCGTCTGAGCACAGTGGCCGGCCGGGTGGGGTACC